>NZ_CP037968.1:600000-826224 GCF_019633745.1 Methanofollis formosanus
ACCAGACCGGTCACCTCGTTGAGGGAGAGTTTGGTCGGCATCTCTGGTGGGACAAAGGTGTTCTGGTTGGTGTCGATCGGGATCGAGGAGTCGACGACCACGCCGCCGTAGGCGACGAGGGCGGCGACGAGGAGGACCGGGACCGGATGTTTTGCGATCCGCCCGGCCGTCCTCGAGAGGAGAGAATCATACCGCTCCTTCATCTCCACCCCTCGCCCTGCCGCTGCGGGCTTCGGCCGGTAGTCCCTGAGAAGGGCGTAGGCCGGGAGGCCGAGGAGAGTCACTCCGTAGCAACAGGCGATCCCGATGAGACTGACGATCCCGAAGGACTTGACCATCGGGACCGGCGAGATGAACATCGCGATGAACCCCATGCCGGTGGCGGCCATCGCCACCAGGACGGCCGGGCCGGTGCGGACGAGGGTGGTGCGCACGGCCTCAGGCAGAGGCGAGCGACGACACTCCTCGTCCAGACGGGCCTGGAACTGGATCGCATAGTCGATCCCGAGGCCCAGGAGCACCGGGAAGGCCGCCACCACCCCGATGTTGAGGTTGATCCCGGTAAAGCCCATCACCCCGAAGGTGAGGATCATCCCGACGGCCACCAGGAGGGCCGGGAGGAGGCGGTGGCTCATCGAGGAGAAGAGGACGGCGAGGGTGATGGCCATCAACCCCATCGCCGCGGCGATGAGCACCGCCAGCGAAGCGGTGAGTTCGTCTTCCATCTGCTCGTCGAAGGCGGTGTTCCCGGTCACCTCGATCGAGACGCCGGGCGGCGGCGACTCGCTCTCGATCACTGCCTGGACGCTGTGGAGCACGCCGCGCGAGACGTCGGTCGAGACCCCTTGCTCGACATCGACGAGAACGAGCGTGAGGATGTTCGAGGGGAGGAGTTGTGCCCTGAGGTCGGGCGGGAGGTGACCGAGAAGCATCTCGGCCTCGGCCCGCGACGCAGGGAGACGGCCGTGGTTGAGGGCCTTGAGCACGTCGGGGAGGGCCTCGGCCCGCGACGCAGGGAGACGGCCGTGGTTGAGGGCCTTGAGCACGTCGGGGAGGGCCTCGACCGATTCGACATGGCGGACCTCGCGCACCTCGGTCTCCAGACGGTCCAGGAACCCGAGGAACTCGGGGTCGAGGGGATCGTCGCACTTGACCAGGAGGACGGCGCTGTCTGAGAGGAAGCGTTCGGTATAACTGTCATAGAGTACCCCTTCCCGCGTCGACTTGTCGAGATAGGTGTCAGAACCGGTCTCCATCGAGACGCCGGTCATCCCGACGAGGCCGAGCAGGAAGAGGAAGAGAAGGGCCAGGGCTACCTGGCGGGGGTAGCCGACGAGGACCGAGGCCACTCGTTCAAAGAACATGGTCCCTCCCTGGGGACGAAACTCTGTGTTCACATCGCCCGGTCATGATATTCACTACAAATCTTTCTTCTCACGGGCGTATTCATTTTTCGAAGAACCGTGCCCTGCAAGAGGGAGGAGGCGGCCGACCGCCAGACTGATATGCCCGCACCCGCATGGGGGAACATGGACGACCTCCCTGACTACAACGAACTCTGGCGGGCGGCGGTCGAGGCGCAACGGGGCGAGGAGCGCGACCCGGGCGCCCGCTGGGACAAAAAAGCCGGGGCTTTCGACCGGGCGGCCGGCACCGACGGCGTGCCGGTCGAGATATGCATGATCGGTGTCAGGCCGAATGAGACGGTCCTGGACATCGGTGCCGGAACCGGGCGGCTCGCGGTCCCGCTCGCACGGCGGGCGCGTTATGTCACCGCCCTCGACCCTTCGGAGCAGATGCTCGAACGACTCAGGCGGCACATGGCAAAGGCCGGGCTTTCCAACTACACGACGCTCAAGGGACGGTGGGAGGTGGCGGAGGTCGAGAGTCACGACGTGGTGGTGGGTGCGAATGTCCTGGGGTTTGCCGACCTCCGTGCGGCCCTCGCCAGGATGGACGCCGCCGCAGGCCGGGCCGTCTACCTCTTCTGGCACGCGGGGGAGTGGCGGGAGCCGGACGAGATGGCGCTGTACCGGGCGATCTTTGAGAAGGGACACGGGAACTACCCCGACTATCTCTGGGTGGTGCATGTCCTCCACGAGATGGGGATCTATGCCAATGTCACCATCTACGGGACCGAACGTGCCTCCGTGTACTCCTCAGTCGATGAGGCGGCGGCCGAGTGGTCCCGTCTCCACGATGCGCCGGAGGGGAACGAAGCGACGGTGCGGGCGCACTTCGCACGGGTGCTCGTCCCGCTGGAGGGGGGCGGGTACGTGCTCAGGCGGAAGAGGAGGATGGCGATGATCCGGTGGGAGAAGGAAGAAGGGTGACCTGAAGAGTGGATGGCTCCAGACACATGGCATGCGGGCCGCACGCGGTCTCTCGACGAGAGCGGCGCCCCCGATGTGAGTGGCGGGAAGGTATGATGATCAGATGTGCCGCCCTCCCCAGAAGATACGAACCTGCTCTCTCGCGCCGGGGGAGACCCCCGGACCCCCACGACGAAGATAGCCGAGGGGCGGCACGATGCTCGATTTCTGTTCGCTCTCCCGTCGCAAGGAGATGAATCAAGGACCGATCCTTCCTCGTCCCAGGGGACAGCGACATGAGATTTTCATGTGGAGGTCATCCCAAAACTTCTCTGGCCTTGATAGGTGAGGAGAAGAAGTTTCAGAAGCACGGTGTTGTTCAAGAGATTTTTGCCGCCCCACCCCTATCTTCGTCGTGGGGGGTCCGGGGGGTCTCCCCCCGGCAGGAGAGAGCAAGGAAACATTCTTTCTGCCCTCTGTGGGCGGCACCTCTGATCGGTCTGCCTTCCTCTGTAACTCACACGGGAGGCGTTGCCTCTGGAAACCTCTGGATGGCAATTGAAGCAGGGAAGGCAGATGAACAACCGAAAAGAGTCTTGATCCAGATGATTGATCGAACTCTGGATACTTTTGGGATATGCTCGTGGTATGCTTGAGACACGCTTTCGCTTCATGAACGGTTCCACGAGGCCAAAAAAAGAAGTGAGTATTACCGCTCGACGGCCGTGAGATCAATGCTGAAGCGCTCAGCATCTACAAGATCGATGTCACCCTCCGCCCCGCGTGGAACTTGATAGACCGGAATAGGGAACAAACTCCGAATGATTCTCCCCCCCTCTGTCTTCCCACCCCAATCGCCATCCTGGGGGTCCGCGAGCGTGTGGAAAGGCATGAGAGCGGGAACGATTGAGGGGGCGGACAGCAGGTGATCAGGGGGCCACCCCCAAATCCGCCCGCAATCCTCCCTCCTTTCCCGCCCCTCTCGCAGGCGTACCGGGCGGCCACGAAGATCCACATTACCTGCAGTAATTCAAGGGCTCAGCGAGCCTTGTGTGACCCGGTTTCCTCGCTGCGTTGGATGAATAAACGACCCCATGGAGAGATCAGAAATGGGGCCCATACCAGCCCCGGATCTGACCCTCTGCCCATGAAACAGAGGCCAATATGACCGTATTTGAGGGCAGGTCGTACCCGCCGATCGGGCCAGACCCCCAAAAATCCAGCCGCAATCCTCTCTCCTATTCCACCCCTCTCGCAGGCGTACCGGGCGGCCACGAGGGATTAACATTACTCACAGTAATTCGAGGGCTCGGAGGGCCGTGTGTGACCCGGTTTCCTCGCTGCGTTGGATGAAAAAACGTCCCCATGGCCAGATCGGGAACGAAGCCCGAAACGGCCCCGGATCGGGGGGCATGCCCCTGAAACGGGGGCCAATACGGCCGTATTCGAGGGCGGGTCGTACCTCCCGCCCTGCCCGACCCCCCTCCTTCAGGCGTCCACCGCTTCCTTCGAGCCCTCCAGTTCCTCCACCAGAATATGGTACGCCGTGATCGCGAGCACCACAAAGAGCGGCCCCAGGACGAACCCGACCAATCCCATCACCACCAGGCCGCCGAAGAACCCGATCCACATGATCACCGGGTGGATCCGCGCCCGCCGGCCCATCATCAGCGGGCGGAAATAGATGTCCGGGAGGGCGCAGACGACCGGGTAGCCGACAAGGGCGGCGAGGGCCGCACCCCTGAGGTCGCCCTGGGAGAGGGCGAAGGCCCCGACGATGAGCATGATCACCGAGGGACCGATGATCGGGATGAGCTGGAAGATCCCGGCCATCAACGAGAAGAAGATGATATGGTCATAGCCGAGCACCCAGAAGAAGGGGATGGCCAGAAGGAAGGTGACCACCGAGGTGGCCACATGCACGATATAGATCGCATAGAGGGTGTCGACCGACGCGGCGGTCATCCGCTCCACCGCCGACCGCAGACGAGCGGGCAGGGCGGCCGTCAGTTCGACGGCGACGGCGGCGCCGCGGTACACGAACATGTACAGCGCCAGGAAGAAGACGATGAAGTCCAGAACCAGCGTCGGGACCTGGGCGGCGAAGGCTGCGGCGGCGTCGGCGAACGAGGCGAACCGCTCGTCGAACCAGACCGCCAGTTCGCTCTCGGGGCCGACACCGGGCGCAGGCCCGCCACCGGCCATGCCGATCCAGCCCGTGATCCCCTGCACGATCTCGGCGAGAAAATCGGCGTTCTGCGCAAGGACCGCCACCGTAAACCCGACCGCGCCGGTCAGCAGGAGAAAGACGAGCGTCGTCACCATCAGGGCCGACAGCCCTTCAGGGACCGATCTCTCGACCAGACAGCGCTGGAGAGGCAGCACGACCACCGCCAGGGACAGGGCGAGGACAACCACCCAGAGGAGGTCCCAGAAGGCGACGGCCGCCGCGAGGAAGACGACAAAGACCAGGACCAGAGTCGGTCGGTCGAGGGGGGAGGAGTGTGGCTTCATAGAGATGTACATGTGAGTGCGCCTCAGCCGGTATAAATCCTCCCCGATCGGGCCTGAAAGAAAATCTGCCATAATATCAATTTTCTTATAGGATGGTGAGCAAATACCTCGATCATACGGGAATTAAAAGAGAAGAGACGGATTAACAGGATTACAAAAGATTTATCCTCTAGTCCCTGTTAACTACGTTTAATAAACCGTACCCGGAGACCTGAAATGCTCGCTGACTATGAACAGGTACTGATCGCCGCCGTTCTCTGCTGGATCCTCTTCGTCACCGTCGACGTCCTTTTCAGGCTGCCTGAGAAGGGAGGAGTGAGCGGGGCGACTGCGATCGGGAAGAAGATCGAGGCCGACGGCGGCGCCCTGCACGGCGGGTACATGATGGGCAACATCGTCTCCTCGCCCGACGCCTCGGCCGGCACCCTGCTTGCCGCGTGCGGGGTTTATGTCGCCGGGCTGCCGGGCGGGCTTGCGGCGGCGGTTCTGGTCTATATCGGAAACCGGATCTGCCACGACCCCGGGTACGCCGGGACGACCGGCGCGGTGCTTGCCAGCCTCATCTTTACCGGCCTTGTCGGGGCCGGCTTTTCTGCCGAGAACTTTATTGCCGGAATGGTCATCGCGATCCTCACCGTCCAGGGCCTCTCGCACCGGTATGCGAGCAGGCTGCTGGGACGCATCTGGGGGTGGCGGAGTTGATCGCCCTGTACGTCTGCGGTGCGGTCGCCCTCTTCGCGGCCGCCCGGACGCTCATTGAGCCCGACCCGTACCGGAAGCTCCCGTACCTCAACGTGCTCAACTTCGCGATCGCCGGACTCATCGTGCTGGTCCTCCAGCACCCGCTCTCCATTGCGGCGGCCGCCGCCTACTTTGTCGGTTCGACGCTGGAGGCCAACGCGATCGCCTCGGCCCGTGCGGGGGTGACCCGCGATGATTGAGTTTCTGACCGTCGTGCTGGCGGCGATCGTGCTTGCCGGTGCGGTCGCAACCGCCCTGGTGCGCGACCCCTTCTCCAAACTCATCGCCCTCGGGGTGATGATCGGGGGCGTCATACCCTTCATCGTCGCACGAGGATACCTCGACGTCGCCATCGCCGTGAGTCTCATCGCACCGCTTGCGACCATCTTCGTCCTGCTCATCGCAGGGAGGAGGGACTTCTATGACGCCTGAGTTCTATCTCGGCCTCGCCGTGCTCGTCATCGGCACCCTTGCCGCCGCGAGACCGCGGCCGCACACCTACCTCTCCCGGATGATCAGCCTGGAGATCCCGGCCTGGGGACTGCTGCTCGTCATGCTCGCCTACAACGAGACCCTGGCCCTCCTCACCTTCATCGCGGTGACGGCCATCTCCACCTTCGTGCTGGTGCGGGTGATCGAGCGGAGAGGTGAACCATGAGGATCTACGAACTCGTGCACCGGATCTCCGAGGTGCTCTCAGACTACGAACAACTGGTCAGCGTCTTTGCGGCCATCGTCGTCCTGGTCGCGATCGTCGGGATCTTCACGCTCCCCGAACTCGCCTATCACGACGACCAGCTCTACCCCAAGAGCATCGACCGCACCAGCCCCCTCGACCCCTATGACCGGGGCGGCGTGCCCTTCGAGAACACCACCGTCGTGGCGCAGTACCCGGAGAACTCACCGTACCTCGGCTACGTCACCGCCTACCTCACGCCCCTCACACGGGCGATGGCGGCGATCACGCTCTACACCGGGACGACGATCGTCTCCCACCCGGGCGGGATCATCGACGAGATCCTGTACAACACCAGGGGCCTGGATACCGTCGTCGAGACGACCATCCTCTTCGTGGCCTTTGCAATCGCCAGTTATGTCTTCAGGAGGGGACGCGATTGATGAACGAATACACCATCGGACTTGCCGTCGCCTTCACCGGCATCGCCGTCGCCTTCCTGGCCCTGGCACGAGAGAGAGACGACCTCCACCGCCTCCTCCTCACCGACCTCGCCGAGATCCTGGCCCTCGCGGTCATCGCCCTCGTCGGCACCGACCTTGCCGAGGCCCTCATCCTGCCCGGCCTGGTCGTCGGGATCTCGGAACTGATGGCCCTCTCCGAGATCTACCTGAAGAAGGAGCGTCTCTATGACGAACCCACAGAGCGGGTGCACTTCGAAGTGATGGACACCGCGCCCGGGATCCTCGGCGCCGTCCTCGTCGTCTACGGCGTCGTCCTCGCCGGGTTCTCGGGCGGGGCCGTCGCCGGCCTCGGTGTCCTCTTCTGGTTCCTCTGCAAGGGGCACCGGGAACAGTTCGAACTCCTGGAAACCGTCAGCGGGTATGCCTGGGCGGCATGGATCGGGGCCTTCCTGGTCTTCATGCTCCTGCCGCAGTACTGGTTCTTCGCCGTGATGGTCGCAGGCACTGCGGTCCTCGTCAAGGTGATGACCAAGATGTCCCTCCTCGGGACGATGCGGGGTGGTCAGGATGCCTGAGTTCACCGGCGGCGCCATCGGCGGCGATCTCCTCGCGGCCGTCCCCTTCGGCGACATCGTCAACTACATCACGCCCCTGACGGCAACCCTCTTTGCGGTGGCCCTGATCTTCACGGTCTTCGCCATCATCTCCAGGCCCGAGAAGCAGCTCGACATCGTCTTCGGCACCGACGCCGTCTATGCGAAGGAAGTGACCCCTGACGAACTGAAGTTCAGGCGGTTCATGGCCGTCGCCTGCGGGATCGCGACCCTGGGCGCGATGGTGAGCGGCGACATCTTCAACTTCACCCTCTTCGTCTCCCTCATCGGGATCACGATCATCGGGATCGTCGCCGCCGTGAAGAACCAGCACGTCCTCAACGCCGCCTTCCAGTACGGGATCGTCGCCATGACCGCCACGGTCCCGCTCTTTGCCGGTGCGGCGATCACCCTGGCGACGACCGGCACCCTCTCGATTTGGGAACTCTCCGCAGGAACGGGCGTGCCGCTCATCGCCAAACTGCTGCTGCTCCTCGGTGTGATGGGCGAAGGGATCGCTCCCTTCTACGCCGCAAAGACCGAACTCTTCAGGGCGCCGGGTGCGCCCTACGTGATCCTGATCCATGTCTCGTCCCTGCTGATGTTCCTGCGGGTGATCGAGATCCTCCTGGCGGTGTGATGCAATGAAGAAAGAGACATACGGACTGGTTGCAGCGGTCTCGACCCTCCTCTGGATCGGGGCCGGTCTTGCCGGATTTGTGGGCGTCGTGCCCGACTGGACCGCGGCGGCCCTCACCATCCTCGCCTTCCCGGTCTCTGCCGTCACCACCATGCTCTGGTGGATGGCCGGGAAGGGCGAAGGAGACATTCCATTCATGGGGTACTAGAATGATCGGCTATCTGATACTCGCAGTCTTCATCGGCCTGCTGTATATGGGCATCCACCGGAAGGTGATCGCCAGGATCCAGGGACGGCCCGGCCCGCCGATCTGGCAGGAACTCCTTCACACCCTGAAGTTCTCCTTCAAGCGTACCTGGGTGCCAAAGACCGCAAGCCCGGCGATCTTTATCGGGATCGTCCTGGTGGCCATCGGGATCTGGACGGCCGCCCTCTGGGTCGTCGTCTCGGGCGGGAGTCTGCTGATCATCTTCGGACTCTACATCTGCTACAAGATGGTCGAGCACGGGGTCGGGCTCTCGCCGGGTTCGCCGTACGCCAAGTTCGGCGGGGTGCGCTCGGTCATCTCGGCGGCCTCCGAGATCCCGCTCCTCATCTCGGTAGGCGTGCTCTACTTCTTCACCGGATCGCTGATGATCGGGGACATCGCCGCCTTCCAGGCCGAACACGGCCCGCTGCTTGTCACCGCGGCCCCGGCGGCCCTGGCACTCTACGTCGTCCTCCTCTCGAAGATGCACTACAGCCCCTTCTCCATCGTGGAGAGCAAAGAGATCGTCAGCGGCTACAAGACCGAGCACTTCGGCGTCTGGCGGGCCGGACTGGAGGCCGCGGACGGGATCAAGACCTTTGTCCTGCTGTACCTCTTCGTGCTCCTCTTCGTGGGACCGCTCCCGCTGCTGCTGGCGCTCCTGGCAATGCTCGTGCTCATGCTCACCCTCTCGTTTGTCTGCGCCCTCACCCCGATGCTCGCTCCCTTCGACTCGGTCACGGTGCAGACCGGACTCATCGTGGTGGTGCTCGCCTGGACGGCGCTTCTGGTGGTGGTTTTATGATACGCGAACTCATCGCGGGCGGTGCGGCGGTCTACCTGGTCATCGCCCTGACCGAAGGGATCCTCACGGGATCGGTCCTCTATCAGGCCGGTGCAATCGCCGCCCTTCTCGTCCTCCTGGGGGCACTCCTCTTCGGAAGAGAAGAACCACTGCACCGGGCCGAACAGGCCCTGCTCTGGTGTACGGTCCTTGCGATCGCAGGTTATGCCCTTGTCAGGATCGGAGGTGTGTTCTGAGATGGTGGATATCATCTATGAGAAAGACCTGCGCCCGATGAAGTACCATGTCCTCACCGGCCCCCGGCAGGACCGTGCCGTGCGGGCGATCGCGAAATGGTTCAACGTTCGTGTCCAGCCGATGCGCAAGTTCCTCATCGAGAGGCTGGACATGTCAGATATGGAGAATATGCCGGCCCGCTGGGAGGTCGCCGAGGCCGCGCCCGAGGCCGACCCCCTCGAGGCCGCGCTCGGGGCACGTCGGTTCACCCAGAACATCCCGCTCTTTACCGACGAGGAGATGGCCCGCGCCCTCGACGCGGCCCTGGCGGCGGGCAGCGAAGGCGGCGACACGGACGTGGCGGCAAAGGCCGGCAAAGACCTGCTCAAGGAAGTGATTGTAGGATGAGCGTCCTCCAGAAAATGAAAAACGCCGTGCGGTCCCGTTCGATCCACGTCTCGTACGTGGACACGGGCTCGTGCAATGGCTGCGATATCGAGGTGCTCGCATGCCTCTCCCCCCGCTACGACCTGGAGCAGTACGGGATCTATGTCCACAACAACCCCAGGGAGGCCGACGTCCTCCTGGTGATCGGGTGCTGCACCCCGCAGTGGGAGGACAAACTCAGGTCCATCTGGGAGAAGATCCCCGAGCCCAAGGTGGCGATCGCCATCGGCAACTGCCCGGTCTCGGGCTGCGTCTTCAACCGTGAAGGCGGGTACGTCAACCCGCCGGCAGAGAAACATATCCCGATCGCGGCGTCGGTCCCGGGATGCCCCCCCCGGCCGACCGAGATCATCAGAGCGATCCTTACGCTTGCGCCGCAGGTTTTCGAGGACTACGAGGAGAAGAAAGGATGAAAAAGACCGTCGATGTTGCGATGCCGATCGGCCCGGTCCACCCCTGCTGGAAGGAACCGGTCAGGATCAAGTGCGAGACCAAGGGCGAGAAGGTGCTCGCCGCCGAGGTCGAGATGGGCTATATGAAGAAGGGGATCGAGCGGATCATGCAGGGCCGCCCCTGGCAGGAAGTGATGTTCCTGGCCGAGCGGGTCTGCGGGATCTGTTCGATCGTCCACAACATGGTCTTCACCGAGACGATGGAGGAGATCTCAGGGATCGTCCCGCCCGAGCGGGCGGCGTTCCTTCGGGTCATCGCCAACGAACTCGACCGGATGCAGAGCCACCTCATCGCCAACTTCTCGTACTGCTACACCATCGAGCACGAGACCCTGGCGATGTACCTCCTCAACGAGCGGGAGACGGTGATGGACATGATCGAACTCCTCACCGGCAACCGCGTGAACGCCGCGTACATGATCCCGGGCGGGGTGCGCTACGACCTGCGCGAGGAGGACGCCGCGACCATGAGAGAACACCTCGACCGTCTCGAGAAGAATCTCAGACGCTACATAAAGATGTTCGAGGGCGGTCCGCTGATCGCCCTGCGGAGCCGCGGGATCGGGGTGCTCACCGAAGAAGAGGCCCTCGAAGCCCATGCCGTCGGCCCGACAGGGCGGGCAAGCGGGATCCCTGTGGACTGCCGGAGCAACCACCCGACCTACCGGAAACTCGGTTTCGAACCGGTGGTCAGGACCGAGGGGGACAACTATGCCAGGATCATGGTCAGGTTCGAGGAGTTCATGCAGAGCATCGGGCTGATCAGAAGGGCCCTGGCGATGATGCCCGAGGGCCCGGTCCGCGGCGGCGGAGAGTGCAAGGGCGGCGAGGCGCGCTACTCGGGCGAGGCCCCCCGAGGCGAACTCACGTACTTCATCAGGACCGACCGGTACGGCCGGGTGGAGGAGATCGCCATCCAGACGCCGTCCATTATGAACATCGATGCATGCGCCCACTATATGCTCACAGAGGTCACCTCGCTCGCCGACGTGACCTCGACGTTCATCAGTTCGGACCCGTGCATCGCCTGCAATGAGAGGTAGAGAGAGGATGAGTGCTTCGGTCATCTGGTATCTGAGAGAATTCCTGCGTGGCGAATGGGTGAAGAAGTTCTTCTTCGCCAGAACCGCCCCGCTCGTCGACCCCCCCTACTTCAGGGGCTACCCGGCCCTCACCGGCAAGGAATGCACCCACTGCCTCGCCTGCATGATGATCTGTCCGACGCCGGGCGCGATCGAGGTGGTCAAAGAGGGCGAAGGCTGGACCCCCAAGATCTACGAGGGGCACTGCATCAGGTGCGGCCTCTGCGTCGAGGCCTGCCCCGAAGACGTCCTGGACGCCGGGCGGGTGCTCGCCACCCAGCACCGCGACCACACCGAGATCTCGGTGAGGTACCAGGTGACGGTGAAACCCGAGGCCTGTGTGCGGTGCGGCAACTGCGTCGTCGCCTGTCCGGTGAACAAGGAGGTCGACCCCCAACTCGGGGCGACCGGGACCTCGGCCAACGACGAGGTGATCATGAAGATCCGCAACGGCAACCTCTGGGTGATCCATGACGAGAAGTGCACCGGGTGCAAGACCTGCGAGAGTGTCTGCCCGACCGACGCCATCGCGATCGCACGGGTCGCCGAAGGGACGCAGGAGGGACGGTCGTGAAGGCCCGCTTCAACACCGGACGGACCTCGGCGCAGGGGCAGGGGCTGGAGGCGAAGGCGCGGCCCGAATACATGGCGGCGACCTCGATCTGCATGATGAACCCCGTGGACCTGATGGACCTCGAACTGGAGGAAGGAGAGCGGGTGCTCGTCCGCGGGCCCGCGGGTGAGGTGGTCCTCACCGCGGTCCAGAACGAGGGCGTGCCGCAGGGGACGGTCTATGTCCCGATGGGCCCGTACGCCAACGCCGTCATCGACGCCGGCACCCACGCCACCGGCATGCCGGACTACAAGTCCTGCACCGTGGACCTGGAACCGACCGACGACGAGGTGAAAAGGCCGGCCGAACTGATGGAAGCGGTCGGCGGACTCGCCTACCTGGGGGACGAAGAATGATCCACGAAGATATGATCTGCCCGTTCTGCGGCTGTCTCTGCGACGACCTGGTCATCGAGACCGAGGGGAGCGAGGTGGTGCGGGTGGACAATGCCTGTACCCTCGGGAGCCACAAACTGATGAACGCCGGGAAACACCGGCTCAAGGCCCCGATCATGCGCGACGGCGGAGCGTGGCGGGACGCCAGTTATGAAGAGGCGATGGAGTACACCGCCGGGATCCTCCTGGACGCCGACCGGCCTCTGCTGTACGGCTGGTCCAGCACGCAGGGTGAGGCGCAGGGGGCCGGCGTCTCGATGGCCGAACTCCTCGGCGGGGTGATCGACTCGACCACCTCGGTCTGCCACGGCCCCTCCATCCTGGCCATTCAGGAGGTCGGCCATCCGGGCTGCACCCTGGGGCAGGTGAAGAACCGGGCCGACCTCATCGTCTACTGGGGATGCAACCCGACCGAGGCCCACCCAAGGCACATGAGCCGGTACACCACCTACGCCGACGGCTACTTCCTGGAGAACGCCTTCAGGGACCGGAAGCTCATCATCGTCGACGTCAGAAAGACCGAGACCGGGAGCATCGCCGACGAGTTCATGCAGGTGAAACCCGGCGGAGACTATGCGGTCCTCTCGGCGCTGCGGGCGATCGTGCGGGGACGCGAAGACGTCGTCCCGCCGACGGTGGCCGGGGTGACCAAGGAGCAACTTCTCAGGGTCGCCGCCCTCTGCAAGGAGGCAAAGTTCGGCGCCCTCTTCTTCGGGGTCGGGCTGACGATGTCGCCCGGCAAGTACAAGAATGTCAGGAACGCCATCGAACTGGTCGACGACCTGAACCGGTACACGAAGTGGACCCTCACGCCCCTGCGGGGCCACTACAATGTCTACGGTTCCAACGAAGTCTTCACCTGGATGACCGGGTACCCGTACGCCGTCGACTTCTCCAGGCAGATCGCCTTCTACAATCCCGGCGAGACGACGGCGGTGGACATCCTGGCGCGGCAGGAATGCGACGCCGCGCTCATCGTGGCAAGCGATCCCGGCGCCCACTTCCCCAAGAAATGCCTGGAACACCTGGCCTCGATCCCTTCGGTGCTCATCGACCCGATGCACACCATGACCACCCCGCTCGTCAGGTGCCAGATCCCGGTGGCCGTCACCGGGATGGACGCCTCGGGCACGGCCTACCGGATGGACGGGGTGCCGATCCATGTGAAGAAGTTCCTGGACCTGGGCTACCCGACCGACACCGAGATCATCACGAAAATCTTCGAGAAGGTCACGGAGGTGAGACATCCATGAGCGAGTTACTCGTCAAAAACGCCTATGTCATCGACCCCATCAACCGTATCGACGGGGAAGTGATGGACATCGCCGTCAGGGACGGTCGTATCGTCGAGGACGTCGGCCCAAAGGCCGAGGTGATCGACGCCGAGGGTTGCCTCACCCTGCCAGGCGGGGTCGACTCCCACACCCATGTCTGCGGGACCAAGGTGAACTTCGGGCGGTACATGAGCCCCGAGGACATGCGGGCCGGGAGAGAGGTGCGCCGCGGCGTCAAGCACGCCACCTCGGGCTACTCGGTCCCGACGACGTACGCCAACTCGTACCGCTACGCCCTCATGGGCTACACCACCCTCCTCGAAGGGGCGATGGCGCCGCTCGAGGCCCGCCACACCCACGAGGAGTTCTCGGCCACGCCCCTCCAGGACATGATGGCCAACACGCTCTTCGACGGCAACTGGGGAGTGATGAAGGCGGTGAGCGAGGGCGACATCGAGCGCGTGGCCGCGATCGTCGGGTGGACGCTCTCGGCGGTGAAGGGCTTCGGGATCAAACTGACCAACCCGGGCGGGACCGAGGCCTGGGGGTACGGCAAAGACCTCAGGTGCATCAAGGACGAGGTCCCGCACTTCGGGGTGACGCCGGCCGAGATCATCGAGGCGATGATCCGGGCCTGCGAGATGCTCAGGCTCCCGCACTCGGTCCACCTCCACTGCAACAACCTGGGCACGCCCGGCAACTATTCCTGCACGGTCGGGACCTTCAACCTGGTCCCAGACCTCAACGAGAAACGGCAGAGCCTGTACGCGACGCACGTCCAGTTCCACAGCTACGGCGGGTCTGACTGGAAGACCTTCTGCTCGAAGGCCGAACCGGTGGCGTACACCGTGAACAACCGCCCCCAGATCGTCATCGACATGGGGCAGGTGATGTTCGGCAAGACCACCACCATGACCGCGGACGGCCCGATGGAGTTCAACCTCTACCGCCTCCACCACAACAAGTGGTCCAACCACGACGTGGAACTGGAGACCGGGTCGGGGATCATCCCGGTGCTGTACAGGAAGAAGAACCTGGTCAACTCGATCATGTGGGCGATCGGGCTTGAACTGGGACTGCTCGTGAAGGACCCCTGGCGGTGTCTGCTCACGACCGACAACCCCAACGGGGCGCCCTTCGTGAAGTACCCCGAGATCATCGCCCTTCTGATGAGCAAGAAGTACCGGGACGCCGAGTTCGCGACGGTGCACCGCAGGACCGAGTCCAGGGTCGACCTCCCCGCCCTCGACCGCGAACTCGACTGGAACGAGATCGCGGTGATGACGCGGGCCGGGCAGGCAAAGGCCCTCGGGATCGTCGATATCGGGAAGGGCCACCTGGGCATCGGGGCAGAGGCCGACATCGCCGTCTACCCGCTGAAGGTCGGCGAGATCGACCCGGCGCAGGAGTACCAGAAGGTCATCGACGGGTTTGCCAGGGCGAAGTGGACCGTCAAGCGGGGCCGCCCGGTGGCGCGGGACGGCGAGATCCTGGTCCACGGCGAGAACACGACCATCTGGGTCGACCCGAAGATCAGTCCTGAGCGCGATATGAGCCGCGACCCCGAGTTCACCGAGATGTTCAACCACTGGTACTCGGTGCGGATGAGCAACTACCCGGTCCAGGACGAGTATCTCAAACGGCATCTGCGGATGGAGACGGAGGCGGCGATATGATGCGGGTCGTGCTGACGATGAAGAAGCGCACGAACCCGCACATCCCCATCGAGGCAGAGACGATCAACCCGGCCTTCCTGCGGTGGGGGTCTGACGACCTCACGGTCTGGGAGGGGAACAAAGAGCGCCGCCTCGACGAGGTCTTTGAGATCGAGGTGGAGGGCACGGCCTCATCGGTCAACGAGGTCGAGGTGGTGCTCCGCGGCGACACCTCCAGGGTGAAGCGGGTCGGCGAGTACATGGACGGCGGCCGGATCGTCATCGAGGGCGATATCGGGATGCACTGCGCCAACTTCATGGCCGCAGGCACCATCGAGGTGATGGGCAATGCCGGCGGGTGGTTTGCCCGCGAACTGCGGGGCGGCACGGTCGTCTGCCACGGCGACGCGGGTCATTACTGCGCCGCAGGCTACCGGGGCGAGAAGAAGGGGATGAAAGGCGGGAAGGTGGAGGTCTTCGGGAACGCCGGGGACTTCACGGCCGAACATCTCTTCGGCGGCGAGGTGATCGTCCACGGGAACTGCGGCGATATGCCCGGCGTCGAAATGCAGGGCGGGACGCTCACCATCCACGGCGACTGTTCGCGGCCCTGCGGGAACATGACCGACGGGAGGTGCGTGGTGCTGGGATGCGCGTCGGGGATGCTCCCGACGTTCGAGAAGCAGGGCGAGGCAGAAGGACCAGACGGTCTCCCGCTCACCCGCTTCACCGGCGACGTGGCCAACCGCGGAAAAGGAAATCTTTTGGTCAGGCGCTATCAATATCTGGAATGATGATACGGCATGAATGCGGATATGAGGCGCCGGTCTTCTGCCGGCGCTGCGGCCGCCCCCTCGAATACGCCGAACGCCGCGGGATCTATTGTCCGAACTGCGGCCGTCAGGTGACGATGATCTGCCCGAAATGTGGGAAACGCTGGTGAAGAGGGCTTCATAAAATTCGGCATGAACCTTCTTTTTCAAGCATACGCGATGAACATTTTCTGAGCAGCACCTCAGCGTGTGGGCGGATCCCTCTCCTTCTGACAGGGCATCTTGAAGATCTGGTCTCATCGCCGCCCCGCCTATCCTCGCCCGCGGGGAGTCCGGGGGGTGCAACCCCCCGCGCGAGACGGTGGTGGAGATTCTGCAATAAGGGCGGCACATCCGATCATCACACCTTCCCAAACCGCGGTGCCGCGGGCGCTGCACCCGACGAGAGGGTGGGGGAAGGCGATCTCGAGACACCTACCGGCCATTCCTCTGCCTCCCTCACTTCAATCGCCATGTCAGGAGTCAGGGGGCGGCGGCCCAGGTGCGAGTGACGGAGGAAGGCAGACCGATCAGGCATGCCGCCCACTGAGAGAATAAAGAATAGTTCCTTGGGCTTTGTAGAATCAAGCATGAACCCCCTGCTCAAGCGTCCGGGATGAGAATATCTCGTTGCTTGATCGCTCTTTTTCAAGAGCGAAGAATCGGTGGGGATCGTGTTCCATCGCCGCCCCCACCTCTCTTCGTCGTGGGGGGTCCGGGGGGCAACGCCCCCCGGTGCGAAATGGCAGGGGAATCTTGACGATTAGGGGCGGCCGATCCATCAGAAGAATTTTCTATCCTCTGCGTATCGGCTTCAACGTGATATGGAGAGTTTAAACTCTCATGCAAACCTGAAGAGATGATCGTCAGGATCATTTTCATGGTAAATCATCGTGATGGTTCTCTTCGACGGGGGGCTTGCCGCCCCCCGAACCCCCCGCGCGAAGATAGGCGGTGGACTGCAACCCCCTTTCATGGCCATTTCTCCGCCTTCCGCCCCAATCTTCATCCAGGGGGTCCGGGGGCAAAGCCCCTTGGCTTGAGCAGGAGGGAAGGCGATGGATTCAGTTCACAGGGGGGTTGAGGTGATGAAAAGAGGATGTTTTCTACATAGCCGTTCCTTGCTCTCTCCTGCCAGGAGGAGACCCCCCACCCCCCACGACGAAGATAGCCGAGGGGCGGCAACAATCTCTCAAACGACGATGTGCTTCAAGAAACGTCTTCCACTCACCGATCAAGGCCAGAGAGGTTCTGGGATGCCCTCTATGAAAGAGCCCTTCATGCAGTGTGCCTGAGGCATGGTCCCACCTCATGCTTGATTCTACAGAGCCGTGAAAAGGCACTTCTATTCGATCCGGCTTCGAACCCAGCGGGAATATTCCAAACGGAGCCTATTTTTCTCCGAATCGTCCAGATCGTCTCTGCCGGTATCGTCCAGAAATTCCTGGAGCTGGCAGACAACCTTTTCCGCGTCCTGATGGTCGAGGGCTTCGAGATAGACGGGGGCGCGCATGACGTCTATCACCTCCCCACAGACATGGCAGAGCTTCCAGTGCTGGTAGGGGTCGACATAGGTGAAGGTGAGGCACCCCGGACAGCGGATGACGCGGTACATCATCCCGAGATGCGTGCTGCGCGGTGAAAAAGATTCCTCTCTGCACCGGTAAAAAGAAGAAGGGGCGTGCAGTGCCCCGGTCACCAGCGCCGGCCGCGTCCTCCGCCAAAGCCGCGGCCCCTGCCGCAACCCCGCGGAAGTCCGCCGCGCCCGAGGCCGTAGACGACGCCCTGCTGCGGCGGTGCCGGTGCTGCTTTTTCGTCGGTCTCTGCGATGGGTGCGGGAGCGACCGGCCTGCACCGGCCGCGTCCCCATCCGGTCAGTGGCCCCCTCCCCTGGGGACCGGTACCGTCCATACCTGGCATACTGATCACATCCGCGGGCATGCACCCGCAATTATTACTCATATGCGCATTATTAGATAAAGGGTCGCGATCAGGCAACCGGTGCCGCGACAGAAGAAAAAAGATCTGGCCGGGGTTCTGTAGGGTCGGCTCTGTAGAAAACATCCGCGTTTCATCACCTCAACCCCCCTGTGACCTTCATCCATCGCCTTCCCTCCTGTTCATGCCGGGGGCTCCGCCCCCGGACCCCCGGCGCGATTCATGCAGGAAGGCGTGATGATCAGACTGGCCGCCCCCCGTGCAGGATCTTCACCGCCATCTCGCGCCGGGGGGCGAATGCCCCCCAGACCCCAGGTGGGGGCGGCACGATGCTCGATTTCTGTTCGTTCATCGGTCCCAAGGATGCACAGCCGTGGCCGGCCCTCTCACCAGTGCCAGTGCCAGCGTCCTTCCTGCTTTCCGGTCTCGGTCCTGACAATAATTTCCATCGTGGCCGGGACCGCAGGCCCTCCGGCCGCCTCACCAGTGGTTGTCTTCACGCGGGGCCCGAACTTCCGCTGGGCAAGTTCCTCTTTTCCGAGTTTTCCGATGCTGTACCATGTCATCTCGACACCTCCACAGACGGCCGTCCAGGGCCGCCCGCACACCCCCCCATCTCGGCCCAGCTATATCAAACCCATGGGGGCGGACGCGGTACGTCACTCCGGTTTGGTACGGTGAGACTCTTCTGGTCCCACGCCCTCCCACCACTCGCACCGGGGGCGCTGCCCCCTAGACCCCCGGGATGAAGACGGAGGCGGGAAGGCAGAGAATGAGATCCTGAAGGAAGAGCATGCCGCCCCCACCCATCCTCGCTCTGTGGGGGTCCTTGGGTGACCCCCGGCGAGAATAACGATCCATAGCCTGTATCAACAGCATGTTTTTGTGGTATGTTGTGTTCGAGGATTCTGCCGGCAGAATTGATAATTGACAGCGGATACGGTGATCCGAGGGCGGCGTCTCCGGTTCATACGCCTCACAGAGAGTGCCACCTGACTCTGGTCATATTTAAGATTGTAGGGATCTAACATGAACCATCGAGGGAAGGCCCAGATCATGCTGATAAAATTTGATATCTATCATGACGGCGACTGGTGGTGTGCCCGTGGTATGGGAGTGGATATCTTCACCCAGGGAAAAACGCTTGACGAACTCATGAAGAATATCAACGATGCAGTGGAACTCCACTTTGAGGAGAACATAGAAGCCGGCGAGGAGATCACGGTTGTCTCCCTGACAGAATTCCAGGTCGGTTCAGTTGCCAAAATCTCCGGTTGTTAGCGGCTTTCGTCTGGTGAAAGTGCTCAAATCTCTTGGATATACTGTCCTGCGGCAGCGCGGCAGCCACGTTCAGATGGGCAAGAACACGGCCGCCGGCGAACACCGGATCACGATCCCCCTGCACGAGGAGATCGCGAAAGGCACCCTGAACGATATCGTTACCAGGGTGCCGGATTGGAACTGCATCACAAAAGAAGACCTTTTTGATATGCTGCGATGAGCAGTGTCGTCTGCAATCCTCCGGGTTTCGAAGAACGCTGTGAACGAGATGGTCGAATGTTCGGTTCTGTTGAATCGGGCATGAGCCCCTGGCTCAAGCATACGGGATGAACATTCTTGTGGCGCCCCGGGGTGAGGATGGATCGATCCTTGATCCTTTTTCTTGCGTTCGATGAGCGAACAGAAATCGAGCATTGTGCCGCCCCCACCTCTCTTCGTTGTGGGGGGTCCGGGGGTGAAACCCCCGGCGCGAGATTACGGTGAAAGTTCTCAATAGGGGCGGCACATCTGATCGACGTGCCTTCCCCCAGCCTCCCGGCAGAGAGACCCGTCCAGAAAATTTCTCCAGCGTCACCCGAACCCCGACCGATGGCTATTAGTCTGGAGGAGACTGATAGAGATATTCTATGCATATCGAGGTAATCCCGGTCGAAGGCCTCCCACTCATCCATCAGGGGGATGACCTCGCAGAGATGATCTGCCGGCTGGTCGCCTTCGAGGACGGCGACATCCTCTGCCTCGCCTCCTCGGTCTACTCCAAGGCACACGGCCACACCAGACTGCTCGACGAGATCGTTCCCTCGGTCGACGCGGAGCGTATCGCGCTAAAAACCCATGAAGACCCCAGGTTCGTCCAGGCCGTCCTCGACGACACCACCGACGTCATCCTGGAAGAGCCCTTCATCCTCTCAGAGACCGTCACCGGCCATGTAGGGGTGCGGGCCGGGCTCGACCACTCCAATGTCGAGGACGGCATGGTCGTCCGTCTCCCCCCCGACCCGATGAATGCCGCGGCCGGACTGCGGGACGCACTCGGTGCAGTCTCCGGCAAAGACGTCAGGGTGATCATCACCGACACCTGCGGCCGCTCTTTCAGGCGGGGCCAGGCGGGCGTCGCCATCGGGTGGAGCGGGATGACGGCGATCCGCGACTTCCGCGGCGACCACGACCTCTTCGGCCACACCCTCGAGATCACCGAGGAAGCGGTGGTCGACGAGGTCGCCGGTTTCTCGAACTTCGTGATGGGCGAGAGCAACAACGGTATCCCGGCCGTGGTCTTCAGGAACTGCCCGCAGTGGGCCGGACACGACGACCTCCACTTCAGGAGAGACGAAGACATCATCAGAGAGGCGCTCAGCAAGAACTGAATCTCCTTTTTTGCTCGGGTGAGGGGAGCAAGAACGTTCGGCTTTGTAGAATTTTGCATGAACCCCCAGGCTCAAGCATACGCGATGAACATTTCTCGTCGCTTGATCGCTCTCTTTTCAAGACAGGAGAACTGATGGAGACCTCACCCCATCGCCGCCCCCACCTATCTTTGGTCCGTGGGGGGTCCGGGGGGTTTCCCCCCGGCGCGAAACGGTCGTGAAGATTCTACGATGGGGGCGGCCGTTCTGATCATCATGCCTTCCTCCACCCTCGCGCCGGGGGCGCTGCCCCCGGACCCCCGGGATGGCGATAGGGACGGGAAGGCATCCTCCCTGGAAAGAAGCGTTTCAGTTCAAGGGAGTGTTCAAGCCTCAGAGAGTTTTGGGATATGCTCAAGATGAAAATATCATCTCAGAACTGGATCGATTCTTGACCCTCATCCTTGTGTTCGAGGAGTGAAGCGAAGTTGAGCATCATGCCGCCCCCTGGCTATCTTCGTCGTGGGGGGTCCGGGGGGCAAAGCCCCCCGGCGCGAGATGGCGAGAAAGATCCTGTGATGAGGGCGGCACGCCTGATCGTCATGCCTTCCCAACCATCGGTGCCGGGGGCTCCGCCCCCGGACCCCCGGGATGAAGATTGGGGGGGGAAGGCGGAGAGAGGACCACGGAGAGGGGGTTGCCGTCCACCGCCCATCTTTGGGCGAGGGGTCCGGGGGGTCTCCCCCCGACATGAGAGAGCAAGGAACCATTCTTTATTCTCTCGATGGGCGGCACGTCTGGTCTTCACGCCCCCTCACCCCAATCCCCATCACGGGACACGCACGCCCCGCCACAAAACCGCGGCCCGGAGTTCGATCTCCACCCCTCAGGAAAGATGCAGGGCCGGCACCCGGCCAGACAAAAAAAAATATCAGTAGAAGAAGTCCAGCAGGAGAATAAAGACGCCCACCGCCGCAGCGACAGCGATCACGTACATCGGGTTGATATGGAACGCCCGCCGGCTCTCGCTGTCATAATAGTTTACAAGACCCGCAGACGACACCAGCCGTCCGCCACTTTTCTTCGCCATGATGAAAGGTTCTCATTCAATATATATAAAATCGGTGTCAATGGATGGGTATGCCCGAACAGGTGTATCAGGGCACCGTTCTCGTCGGGGAGTACCTCGAGGCGGTGACCGGTACGGTCGTCGTCGAAGGGGGCATCGTCACCGCGATCGAAGAAGGCCCGGTCCCCACCGGCCACTGGATCGCGCCGGCCTTCTTCAATGCCCACACCCACCTCGGCGACACCGTCGCGATGGACTGCGCCACCTGCGGCGACCTCTCCGACCTGGTCAAGCCCCCGCACGGGCTCAAACACCGGATCCTCAGGGCGACCCCGCGGGACCGGCTCGTCGCCGGTATGCAGGCCAGCCTCGACGCGATGGCGGCCACCGGCACGGCAGGGTTCGCCGACTTCAGGGAAGGCGGACCCGAAGGAGTGCTCGCCCTCAGGGAAGCGCTCGAAGGATCGCCCCTCCACTCGCTCATCCTCGGGCGGGACGGCGGCGAAGGCCCCGGCGACGGCGTCGGGATCAGCAGCGTCAGAGACGTCGCCGACGCCGAGGAGCAGGTCACCAGAGCGCGGGCCGCCGGCAAGGCCGTCGCCTTCCATGCCGGGGAGAAGAACCCGGACGACATCGACGGCGCCCTCGCCTACGACCCCGACCTCCTGGTCCACTGCACCCACGCCACCGACCGGCACCTGCGGGCCATCGCCGACGCCGGCATCCCCATCGCCGTCTGCATCCGCTCCAACTGGGTCCTGGGCGTGACCCGCGGCGCCGACCACCCGCCGGTGAAAAAGATGCTTGAGGCCGGGTGCACGCCCCTCCTCGGCACCGACAACGTCATGTTCGTCCAGCCCGACATATTGCGCGAGATGGCCTTTGTCGAGACCGTCACCAGACTCCCGCCTGCCGAGGTCTTGCGCGCCGCGGTCCGGGGTGCAGGCCTCGCGGGCAGGACGTACTTCATCGAAGAGGGAGAAAAAGCAAATTTCATCGTTATTGACGCTCTGAGATCAAATCTCAGGTTCAGCTCGGACCCGGTCGCCTCGATCGTCAGGCGGGCGGACCGGGGTGACCTCCTCGAAACCGTTATAAACCCATAAACTGAGTGATCTTGCAAATTCTGATTTTAGGAGGTGCAGCTATGTTCCACACAATTGTCGTCGCTGTCGACGGTTCAGAGATTAGCATGAAGGCCCTCGAGACCGCCATGCATGAAGCGGAGGTCTGGGACGCGGACCTCCATCTGGTCTACGTCGTCGAGACCAGCATGTTCTCCTCTATCCCTATGGACAATACCTGGGAGATCATCTACTCTCTCCTGGAGACCGAAGGGAAAGAAGTCTTTGAAAAAGCCAGAGCGCGCGCCGAACAGGAGGAACTCTCCATCGAGACCCACCTGAGAGACGGCCACGCCGGAAACGAGATCCTCACCCTGGCCGACGAGGTCGGGGCCGATCTGATCATCATCGGTTCTCGCGGCAAGAGCAACATCGACCGCCTTCTCCTCGGCAGTGTCTCCGAGCACGTGGTCAGAAACAGCAGCTGCACGACCATGGTGGTGAGATAATTCCTTCAATAGCAGATGACATGTACGTCAGAGATTATATGACAAAAGACGTTGTCTCGGTTGAAATCCCCAGCAACCGTGACGACATCCTCAAGATCCTCAAGCGGACCGGGATCAGCGGCGTCCCGGTTACCGAGAAGGGAAAAGTCGTCGGCGTGGTGACCAGAAAAGATCTCCTCCGCAAGTCGGAGGAGACCCAGGTCGCCCTCCTGATGACTCCCAACCCGGTGATGATCTCCGTCGATGCCACGCTGACCGAAGCGGCCACCGTGATGACCAGATACCGGTTCCGCAGACTGCCGGTCATCGACGAGAACGAGTGCCTTGTCGGACTCATCTCGGCCGCAGACCTTGTGGCGGCGATCGCTCAACTCAGGATCAAGGACGAGATCTCAGAGTGCTACACCAGCAGCACCTTTGCCCTCTGGGAAGAGACACCGCTCCCGCTCGTTGGACGGATCATGGAGATCTCCGACGTCGAGGCCGTGCCGATCATGGACGACAAGGGCCGGGTCTCAGGGATCATCGCTGAACGCGACCTGATCCGCAGTTCTCACATCGAGGACTCGGTCGAGGTCTCCGACTTCTCGAATGGGACCGACGACGACGAATGGACCTGGGAGAGTATCAGGGACATGCACGTGATCAGCTACGGCGTCTCCAAGGTGAGGCTCCCCGACAAACCGGTGAGTGCATCGATGATCACAAACGTCATCACCGTCCCGAAAAATGCCGGTGTGAGCGAGTGCGCCCTCCTGATGAAGCGCTCGCGCCTCGACCAGTTGCCGGTGGTCAACGGCGACAAAAAACTCATTGCCATGCTCTTTGACCGGGAGCTTATCAAGGTGCTTTGTGCCGGGGCCGGAGAGGCCCCGGATCAATAACCTTTAAATTTCTTGGTATCACTTATAACTGATAACGCTTTTCCAACTTTTAGCGTGTAGTTTTTGGGGGTATTCGAATGCCTGAAATTCATCAGGAAATACTCAAAGGGACCACAACTGTGGGTTTAGTCTTTGATGGGGGCATCGTCCTCGCCACCGAACGGCGTGCGACGATGGGCAATCTCATCGCAAGCAAGAAGGCAAAGAAGGTCTACCAGATCGCAGACCGAATAGGAATGACCACGGCCGGCGGCGTCGGCGACGCTCAGTCGCTCGCCAGGCTGATGCAGGTGGAGTGCAACCTCTACAAGGTCCGCCACGGCAAGACCATCTCGGTCGGGGCCGCTGCAACACTCCTCTCCAACTATCTCCAGCAGAACCGGTATTACCCCTACTATGTCCAGCTCCTGGTCGGCGGCGTCGACCGGAAGGGCGCGAGCGTCTACTCGGTCGACGCCATGGGCGGGGCCTCGCTGGAAGACGAGATCGTCGCCACCGGGTCGGGTTCGCCGATGGCCTACGGTGTCCTCGAAGACCGGTACCACCCTGACCTGAAGGAGGCCGAAGCGGCCGAACTCGCCACCCGGGCACTCAAAGCCGCGATGCGTCGTGACTCGGCGTCAGGCGAGGATATCAGCGTCGTCGTCATTACCGGGGAGAAATACGAGGAGAAAACCGTCGAGGTCACGAAGAAAAAATACCCTGAACTGACCCCATAATTCTTTTTTCAGGACGATAGTAATGCTCATAGAGGACAGACTCAAAGAACTCAGGGACAAGATCAACGCCAAGGTTCCGGCCGGGATAACCATCTCCCAGGTCGAGTTTGAAGGCCCTGAGCTGGTCATCTACACCGACGAACCCAAGAAGTTCGCCGACCAGGAAGACCTGATCAAGGTGCTTGCCAGGGACCTGCGTAAGCGTATCGTTGTTCGACCCACCATCCTCGAAGATCCGGAGACCGCCGTCACCAAGATCAACGCGGTCGTCCCTGAGAACGCAGGCATATCAGACATTTTTTTCGACCCTGATACCGGCGAGGTGCTTATCGAGGCCGAGAAGCCGGGCGTCGTCATCGGCAAGAACGGGGCGACCCTGCGTGAGATCACCAAGAATACCTGCTGGACGCCCAAGGTGGTGCGGACCCCGCCGATCGAGAGTTCGACGGTCAAGCAGGTGCGGCAATACCTCCGCTCCATCAAAGACGAGCGCAAGGCATTCTTGCGCACCATCGGTCGGCGGATCCACCGGGACGTCATCGCCAAGGACCACTGGGTGAGGGTCACGACCCTGGGGTGCTGCAGAGAGGTCGGACGCGCGGCGTTCCTTCTCACCACCCCGGAGAGCAAGATCCTCATCGACTGCGGAGAAAAGCCGGGGAGCGCCACGAGCACGCCGTACCTGTACGTGCCCGAGATCTCCCCGCTCTCGTCGGTCGATGCGGTGGTGCTCACCCACGCCCACCTGGACCACTGTGCCCTGGTCCCGCTCCTCTTCAAGTACGGCTACGACGGGCCTGTCTACTCGACGCCGCCGACGCGTGACCTCGCGGCCCTTCTCCAGCTCGATTACCTGGACGTGGTCAAGAAGGACGCCGGCAGGCAGCCCTATACCTCCAACGAGGTGAAGGAATACCTCAAGCACTCGATCACCCTCAACTACGGGTCGGTCACCGATATCGCGCCCGACATCAAACTCACGTTCCACAATGCCGGGCACATCCTTGGGTCGGCCGTCGCACATTTCCATGTCGGTGACGGGCTCTACAACATCGCTTTCACCGGCGACTTCAACTACCAGAAGACCCGCCTCTTCTCCCCGGCGGTCTCGAGTTTCCCCCGCCTCGAGGCCGTGTTCATGGAGAGCACCTACGGCGGGTCGAGGGACCTGCAGCCGCCGCGCGAGGAGGCCGAGAACAAACTCTACGAGGTCGTGAACCGGACGATCGAACGGGAAGGCAAGGTCATCATCCCTGCCTTCGCGGTCGGACGGTCGCAGGAGGTCATGCTCGCCCTCGAAGAGGGTATGAGGAAGGAGAAGATCCCGAAGGTCAAGGTCTACCTGGACGGGATGATCAAGGAAGCGACGGCCATCCACACCACCTACCCGGAGTATCTCAACACCGACCTGCGCAACCAGATCTTCAGGGACGGGCTCAACCCCTTCCTGGCCGAGTGCTTTGTCCAGGTCGACTCTTCCGAGCTGCGGGAGAAGGTCATCGGCGGCGAACCGTGCGTCATCGTCACCACGAGCGGCATGCTCAGCGGCGGGCCGGTCATGGAGTATCTCTACGCCCTGGCCCCGGACGAGAGGAACACGCTCATCTTCGTCGGTTACCAGGCCGACGGAACCTTCGGGCGCAGGCTGCAGAAGGGCTGGCGCGAGATCCCGATGGGCAACCGCGAGACGCTGGTCGTCAAACTGGATATCGAGACGGTCGACGGGTTCTCGGGCCACTCAGACCGCAAGCAGTTGATGAACTTCGTCCATCACCTCCAGCCGCGGCCCGAGAAGATCTTCACCATCCACGGCGACGAGGGGAGCACCATCGACCTGGCCAGTTCGATCTACAAGCGGTACCGGATCGAGACGCGCTCGCCGATGAACCTCGAGACCTATCGCATGGTATAGATGAGACAGCGCCTCACCCTTTTGCTCGGCGTCTTCGCCGTGATGGCGCTGTCCAATGCAGTCGTCCCGGTTCTGCCGGCCCTCGCGGAGGGCGCGGCGTTCCAGGGCGCGATTTTTTCCGCCTATTTCTTCGGGGCGGCCCTGACGGTCTTTCCGGCGGGGCTTCTTTCCGACCGGATCGGGCGGGTGCCCCTGGTCAGGGCCGCACTCCTGCTCACCCTGGCGAGCGGGGCGTTGATCCTGATGGTCCCCGACCCCTTCGTTCTTCTGGCGGCGCGGGCCCTGGAGGGGGTCGGGGCCGGGCTCTTCGTGCCGGCGGCGATGGCCTGGATCAATCTCCAGCCAGACCACCGGCGGATGAGCGGCAATTTCATCGCCGCCCTGAACGTGGGCCTGGTCTCCGGCCTGGTCGTGGCCGGGTGGCTAAATGGAGTGCTGGGGGCGGTCGGGGGGATCATGGCCTTCACGGTCGTCACCCTCCTCCCGCTCTCCCTGAGCCTGCTGATGAAGGACGTGGCGGTCGGCCCGGTGCCGGGCAGCGGTGCCGACCTGCTTGCCATCGGGAAGGACTATTTCTGGATGTACATCGCGACGATCATCCTGATCGGGGCGACCGGCGTGGTGACGGCACTGTATCCTGAGTACACCGGTGAAGAGGCGGCGGCCCTGGGCCTGCTGATCGGGGCGATGAATGTGGCCACCATCTTTTCGTCTCTGGCGGCGTCACGGGTGTCTCTGCGGCCGATCCCGACGATCCGTGCGTCGGCGGCACTGATGGGGGCGGCGGTCGTGCTCCTGTACTTCACGCCGGTGGCCTTCGTGCTCATCGGCGCACTGGCCGGGGTGGTGATCATCGCCCAGGTCAATTACCTGGCGGCCAACCCGACTCACCAGGGGGCGGTGATGGGGCTCTTCAACACCGCGACCTATGCGGGGATGACGCTTCTGCCCTTCGTGGCCGGGATCGTCGCCGAGTTCCGGGGGTTTGCAGCGGCGTTTCTGATGACCGCCATCCTTTCGGCCCTGATGGCCGCCACCATCGGGCGGTGCCGGTGCCGGGTGCCGGAATAATGGCCCTGTAGAATCAGGCATGAGCCGTGCTTTCCCCTCATGCCGAATTCAACAGAGCCCAAATTTCGGCTTTGTAGAATTCATCATGAGGCGAGATCACGCCTCAAGCATACGAAAATATCATCTCAGAACTGGATCGATTCTTGACTCTCATCCTTGCGTTCGAGGAGTAAATCGAAGTCGAGCATCGTGCCGCCCCTCGGCTATCTTCGTCGTGGGGGGTTCGGAGGGCGGCCAGCCCCCCGGCGAAGAGAACCATCACGATGATTTACCATGAAAATGATCCTGACGATGAACCCGAGAGGTCTGCATGGGGATTTCTTCTCACCGGAATCCCTCACAACTGATATACGAAGTACAGAATCTCCCTCAGAATGATCGGCCGCCCTTCAATCGCAGAATCTTTTCCGGTATTTCGCGAGAAGATAGGGCGGGGGCGGCAATGAAGTGACGGTCCCATCTGGTGTCCTGCTCTGAAGAAGGAACACGGATCCAAACACCCTGGAAAACCACGATCATTTTCATCCCGTATGCTTGAGCCCCAAGGTCATGCCCGATTCTACAGAGCCGAGGATTGAAGTGTCCTGCAAATGGGAACGTCGTAGCGATCTTTGACGGCAGCCAGGAGAACAGATGGTTTATGAATGGCAGGATCCGGGGTGTTCTACCCCTCCTTATGAGAGAGGGGGGCGACAGCCCCACACTCCAGAACCTACATAATACCAGCATGGGAAATGTACTAGAGAGATCAATACCCCCATCAGAAGGTTTCGAGATGAACTCGGAGAGAATACCATGACACAGAATGATGCATTTGAGAATCTGGACGGCGAAAGCGTCCGGGAGAAGTTTGCCGCCCTGGGGATCGCCCCGGGCGAGCGGATCGACATCCTCGAAATCCAGCGGCTCAGCCAGGACTACGGCTTCAGGGCGGTTCTCTATTTCGAGGAGGAGATGGGGAGGATCGGCGACCTTGCGGCCGATGAGAAGGCGTACAAAAATGTACCCGAGACCGAACGGCCGTTCATCTCGGTGGACGGGTTCCTGAAATTCGCGAGGGAGTTCGATCCCTACTCCTTCGAACTGCGGCTCAAGGATCTCCCGATCATCATCGAGGTCGCGGCCGTCGGCGAGATCGAGGGCGAGCCCTACATGACCGGGCTGATGCCGTTCCTCGACGACCTCGAGGACTTCGAGGAACCCGAGGTCGTCGAGTAAGTCAGGCGCCGGCCCGGTCTTCCATGGCGGCGAGGGCCTTCCTCGCGGCGGCCCGCCTGGCGTCGGCCTTGCTCCGGCCCAGGCCCCTGGCCGAGAGGATGCCGGGGACAGTGACCGCACAGGCGAAGGTCGGGGCATGGTCCGGGCCTTCGCGCCCGAGGATGTGGTACTCCGGCATCTCGCAGCACTCCTGCTGGAGATGTTCCTGGAGTCTGCCGATGACGTTGCCGCCGGGGTCGAAGTGGAGGACGTCATCGGCGATGAGCCCGAGGACGATCTCGCGCGTCCGGTCGAGGCCGAGGTGGAGATAGAGGGCGCAGATGAAGGCCTCGAAGACGTCGGCGATGATCGAGCGGGTGAGGGGCTGGCCTGCGCCGAGGAGGATGTGCTGTTCGAGCCCGATCCCGGTCGCGGGGACGATCGTCCCGAGGTGCTCGTTCTTGGTCGCTTCCATCCGTTTGGAGAGCGCCCCTTCAGAGCAGTCGAAGTGGCTGAAGAGGTATTCGGCCACGATAAAGTTGAGGACGCGGTCGCCGAGGAACTCGATCCGCTCGTAGTCGGGGCGGGGCAGGAGAGGACCGAGGGGATGTTCGTAGGCGTAGGACCGGTGCGTCATGGCCTGGTCGAAGCGTGCGATGGCCTCGTCGTCGAGGTCGGTGACGCCGATCCCGGGCTGTGCAAGAAATTCTGTGAGTTCTATTTTTCTGGTCCATTCCATCGGAAAACCACCGTCAGGTGAGGTCGGTCTGGCCGCCGGCCTGGGAAAAGGCTATTGTGCAGGAAAATATAGGAGTGACGCATTATGAAGATGCTCATCGGCGGAGAATGGAAGGCGGCAGCGAGCGGCAGGGAGATGGAGGTGGTCAACCCGGCGACCTGGGAGACGGTCGGGACGGTCCCCTCGGGCGGGCACGAGGATGCCGGTGCGGCGGTGGACGCCGCGGGCGAGGCGTTCGCGCCGTGGGCCGACCTCCCGCCGGTCGAGCGGGGGAAGGTCCTTTTCAGGACGGCGGTGCTGGTGCGCGAGGAGACGGAGCGCCTGGCGGCCACCCTTGTTGCAGAGCAGGGTAAACCCCTACGGGAGGCGACCGACGAGGTGCGGGGTTTCGCGCATGTCCTGGAGTACTACGCGGGACTTTCGTCGTCGCTGTACGGCGAGAGCATCAACACGAAGGCCTACGGCCGGATCATTGTCGAGCGGCGTCCCCTGGGAGTCTGTGCCGGGATCATCCCCTGGAATATGCCGGTGATGATCGCGGGCTGGAAGATCGGGCCGGCCCTGACTGCCGGGAACACCATGGTCCTCAAACCGGCGAGCACCACGCCGCTGACGACCCTGGCCATCGGCGACCTCTTCTTGAAGGCAGGGTTGCCGGCCGGGGTGCTCAATATCGTCACTGGCCCTGGCGAGACGCTGGGCGAGGCCCTGGTCACGCATCCAGTGGTCAGGAAGGTCTCGTTCACCGGCGAGATCGGGACCGGGCGGCACGTGGCCGAGACGGCGGCCCAGACGATGAAGCATGTGACCCTGGAACTCGGCGGGAGCGATCCGATGATCGTCTGCGACGACGCCGACCTCGCGGTCGCCGCGGCCGGGGCGGCGGGCGGGCGGTTCTACAACTGCGGGCAGACCTGCACGGCGGTGAAGCGGGTGTATGTCTTCTCGGATGTCGCCGACCGGTTCAGGGAACTGCTCGTCGAGAAGACGCGGGCGATCACCGTCGGAGACGGCATGGAGAAGGGGGTGCGGATGGGCCCGCTGAACAACGCGGCCGGGCTCGAGCGGATCGAGACGGTGGTCGAGGACGTGCGGGACGAGGCGGAGGTCCTCGTCGGCGGGAAGAGGCCGGAGGGGAAGGGGTTCTTCTATGAGCCGACGCTGATCACCGGCCTTCCCGTCGACGCCCCCTCCCTCCGCGAGGAGGTCTTCGGCCCGGTGCTCCCGGTCGTGGAGGTCGAAGACCTCGACGAGGCGGTGGCGGCGGCGAACGGAACCCGCTACGGTCTCGGGGCATCGATCTGGACGAAAGATCTCGGGCGGGCCGAACGCGGCTGCCGTGACCTGGAGGCCGGCATCGTCTGGGTGAACCAGCACCTCAAGGCACCGCCGGAGACGCCGTTTGGCGGGGTGAAGTGGAGCGGCACCGGACGGGAGAACGGACCGCACGCGCTTGAGCGCTATACCGAGGAGAAGGCGCTGTTGATCCGGTCGTGAGGGGGGAGGCGTGCCCCCAGTCGCAACGTGCCCCGCCGATCGATCCTGCAAAATAAGGTAAGGTATTCAGATCAGACCGGGACAGATCTCCTGCGCTCTGTTCTGAACTCCCGCAACCATAAAATAGTACACTTCAGAGTATAATACTTATGAGTGTCTTCCTCGACCGGGAGCGGGAACTCTCCCAGCTCCATGAGCGATACCAGAGCGACGGTGCGGAGTTCATGGTGCTCTACGGCAGGCGGCGGGTCGGAAAAAGCGAACTCATCGATCAGTTCCTCCGTACCTCCAGAGGAATCCACCTGATCGCCAGGGAGGAATCAAAACAACTGCAACTCAGAAAATTTTCTGCAGACCTGAGTGCCTACTTCCAGGATCCCTTCCTTCAAAAAAACGGTTTTTCCGACTGGGACAGTTTTTTCGAGTATCTCATCCAGCACGCAGATCCCCGTGTCGTGGTCGCCATCGACGAATTCCCTTATCTGATCAAGGAAGACCCCTCGCTTCCCTCGGTGCTACAGGAATACTGGGATACGCACCTGAAAAATACCTCGATTTTTCTCATCCTCTCAGGGTCGAGCATATCGATGATGGAGTCTGCGACCATGGACTATAAAAGTCCCCTTTTTGGCAGGAGAACCGGGCAGATCCTCCTGCACCCTCTCAGGTTCATCCATGTGCTCGATTACCTTGGGGACATGAAGAAGGCGGTCGAGTTCTACGCGGTCTTTGGAGGGACGCCGGCATACCTCATGGCTGCCGATCCGGAAGAGAACATCCTGAAAAATATCGAAGAGAAGGTGATGAGGGAAGATTCGTTTCTCTTCAGGGATGTGGATTTCGTCCTCAGGACCGAACTTGTCGAGCCAAGGTATTACTTCTCTATCCTCTACTCTCTCGCACAGGGGAACAACAGGATAGGCCTCATCTGCAACGATACCGGGCTTTCCAAGAGTGTCGTCAACAAGTACCTCTCGATCCTTATCGATCTGAAACTGGTGCACCGACGCATCCCTGTGACCGAAGGGCAGAAGAGCAGAAAAGGTCTCTACTTCCTCTCAGACAACCTTTTTGACTTCTGGTTTTCGTTCGTCAATCCCTACCTCGATACGCTTGAGCGCGGCAACGCACCACTGATCGTGGACCGATACGTGCGGCCGCACTTTGCGCGGTACGTCGGCAAGCACTTCGAGGGCATGGTGACGGACCTCTTCGACTCCTTCAATCGGCACGGCCTCCTGCCGTTCGTCTTCACCAGAATCGGGAGTTGGTGGCACCGGGGAGAGGAGATCGATATCGTCTGCCTCGCCGAGGACGAACACCGGATCCTCTTCTGCGAGTGTAAGTGGCAGGACGGGGTCGATGCCACCGAGGTCATCGCCGGGCTACGGCGGAAAGCACCTCTGGTTTCATGGCATAACGACCGGCGGAAGGAGTGTTTCTGCGTCGTTGCGCGGTCGTTCTCGCGCAGGGCCGACGGCGAGGATATCTGTCTCGACCTCGATGATTGTACGGCACTTGTGGAGAAAGTGCGGACAGGGAAGGAATGAGTGGCATGCCTCATCTATCCCGGGAGTGCTGTACCCCAGGTTATGGGAGATCCGGGATCAAATCTTCACCTCTGCATCCCGCCTGATGATGGATCTCATCCTCTGTGTTCTGGCGGACAAATTGTAAATTCCATTTTCAATTTGTCCACATATGCCTGCCTCGAGCCCCCGCATGACTGATACGCAGAGGACAGCACCAACCTCCAGACGATCAGCCCCCGGTGCGATCGATGTGGGAAGGCATGAGATCAGAGTTTCTGAAACAGAGGGCATGATGATCAGACGTGCCGCCCTCAATTGCAGAATCTTCCCCGCCGTCTCGCGCCGGGGGGAAACCCCCCCGACCCCCCTCGACGAAGATAGCCAGGGGGAGGCATGATGCTCGACTTCGATGCACTCCTCGAACGCAAAGATGAGGATCAAGAATCGATCCAGTTCTGGTATGATATTTTCATCCGGTATGCTTGAAGCGTGCTTTCGCTTCATGCCTAATTCTGCAGAGCAATAAAAAAGGGAGGGACTTTCAGTCCCTGAAGAGCACGTGGGTGGTCATCGAGCTGGCGCCGAAGAACTGCTTGCAGAACTCTCCCATCTTCTTGGGGCCGTATTCCTTGCAGGAGAAGATGTCGAGGTAGGCGGCGTTGGTCTCGTTCGCGAAGTGGCCGGAGACAAGGGAGGTCTCGATGAGCTGGGTCATCGAGTAACCGGCGACCTTCTCGTTCGGGCCGAAGTGGACGACGGTCGGCTCGCCGAAACGCTTCATGTCGATGAGGTCGCAGAGCTCAACGATAAACCGTCTGATCGCGTCGGCGTCTCTGATCGTCTCAGGGTCGCAGTCCTTGAGGTCGACACTGGTGTACAGCCCCCAGGAGCCCCGCTCTCTGAACTGCTCGATGATTTCGTCGTCAGAGAGGGCGTCCCAGGTTGTCATTGCACGGTTCAGGCCAAGCATGTCGGGCTGGTTGTTCATTTCGGTAGTGGTCATCTCCATACTGATCCCCTCCTGGGGGTCTACGGGATATTGATGGATCTACAACACAAGATGGAGATTTAAAAATATCTTTCGCGATACCTCGTGAGGATCACAAAAACAAGGACAAAATCGGATTTAAAACGACAAAATATGGCTAAAAAAGCCAATATTTTGATAAAAACCGAATATTTCCGGCCAAAGTGAGATAAGACCAATCCATGCCCCGATCCTGGCATCCAGATCCAGCGAGGGACGCTCAGGGCACGGATCGGTTCTGCGCCCTATACGCGTCCAGATTTCAATTCGGCACGGCCCGGCACGACGAAAATCAAAAAAATCAGGTTTAATTTGCCAAAATGTGACCAATACTGTTTTAATTCGGGCGATTAAGAATCCTGAGAGAATAAATGAAGCAAATAGCCCCGAATATGCCATTTTTTGTCCGATCTTGAGGCCCATGAGATTGCATCGATATCGAGTATGAAATATTGTTCAAAAAGATATGTGTGCATTGGTGCACACGCCAGTACATTTTCCCAGGTTTCAGGCCGCCGGGTGCGGCACCCCCTCCAGTTCGGGGGCCGGGCCGTGGGCGGCGACTCCTTCCGATCAGATGCCTCCTCCCCCTCCCACGCCTGGCGCATCTCCGTCCATCCCTCAAACCCCGGAGTGAAACGCCGGGAGGGCGGTACACGGGATGGCCCCCATTCCAATGACGGCGACCTCCTCTCAGTCAGGCCGGACACATGGACCGCCGCGAGGATCACTCATGCCAGGGAAAGAAGAGCATATCCGGGGGATTTAATGAACCCGATGTATTTTTCAGACACGAATACGAAGGCATATATATTGAACTATGAAATTATTCTCCATTCGGAGCACCCCCATGCAGATACCCATCGCACAGCCCTCCCTCGGAACCGAGGAGGCAGAGGCCGTCACCGCCGTCCTCGACTCGGGCATGATCGCCCAGGGCCCGGAGACCGCCGCGTTTGAACAGGAATTCGCCGCGTACTGCGGTGTCCTGCACGCCGTCGCCGTCAACTCCGGCACCGCGGCCCTCCACGCCGCGCTGCTCGCCGCCGGCGTCGGGCCGGGCGACGAGGTGATCGTTCCCGCCTTCACCTTCTTTGCGACCGCCTCCTCGGTCTCGATGTGCGGGGCGGTGCCGGTCTTTGCCGACGTGGAAGAGGCGACCGCCACCGTCGACCCGGCCGACGTCGTTACAAAGATCACCTCCCGGACAAAGGCCATCATCGGCGTCCACCTGTACGGCCAGCCCTGCGACGCCGGGGCGCTGCGCGAGATCTGCGACGCCAACAATCTCGTCTTCATCGAGGACGCTGCCCAGGCCCATGGGGCGGAATATCACGGAGAGAGGACCGGGTCGCTCGGCGACCTTGCCTGCTTCTCCTTCTATGCCACCAAGAACATGGCAACCGGCGAGGGCGGGATGGTCACGACCGCCTCCGACGACTATAAGGTACACCTCCGCCGGATCATCAACCACGGCCAGGCCGACAAATACCTCCACATCGAACTCGGCTACAACTACCGGATGACCGACCTCGCCGCGGCGGTCGGCCGGGTGCAGCTCAAAAAACTCGACGGCTTCAACCGTCGCCGGCAGGAGAACGCCGCCTATTATAGTACTCATATCACCGCACCCGGCCTGGTGCTCCCCGCGGTCACCACCGGCAGAACCCATGTCTGGCACCAGTATTCCCTCCAGGTCACCGACGCCTTCCCGCTCAGCCGCGACGACCTGATGGCCACCCTGCGGGACCGGGGGATCGGCTGCGCCGTCCACTATCCTGTAGCCCTCCCCAGCCAGCCCCTCTATGCCGGGGCCAACGCCTGCCCGGTCTCCGAGAAACTCGCGGCCTCGGTGCTCTCCATCCCGGTCCACCCCAACGTCACCGACGAGGGCCGGGTGTACATCTGCGACGCGATCAACGGGGTGGTCTAAATGGACGCGGGCGTCATCGGCACCGGGGCGATGGGACGAAACCACGTCCGGGTGTACACCGAACTCAAAGAGGTCGGCACCACCTATGTCTACGACCTCGACACCGCCGCCGCGGAGGAGGTGGCGGTCGCCACCGGCGCCGAGGTCTGCCGCTCGATGGACGACCTCCTCAGCAAGGCCGAGTGCGTCTCGGTCTGCGTCCCGACGCCGTACCATTTCAGGACCGCCGGCGCGGTGATCGCGGCCGGGGTGCACACCCTCGTCGAGAAGCCGATCTGCCCCACCGCGGAGGAGGGCACGGCCCTCATCGCCATGATCCCGGACGACGTCGTCGTCGGCGTCGGGCACATCGAGCGCTTCAACCCGGTCGTCACCGAGGTTGCGGGGATCGTGCACGACCCTCTCTACGTCGCCTTCCACCGCCACAACCCGGCCTCGGCCAGGGTGAACGGTTCTTCGGTCGTCGAGGACCTGATGATCCACGACATCGACGTCGTCTTCAACGTCCTCTTTCCGGGCCGGAAGTACATCCTCCAGGCCGGCGGCACGGCGGACGTCGCCGCTGCCATCGCCACCTTCGGCACGACGCCGGTCTACCTCTCCGCCTCCCGCAAGTCATCAAAGAAAGTCCGCTCCCTCTACATCGAGGAGGAGAACCGCACCATCGAGGCCGACTTCATGGCCCAGGAGGTGTACGTCTACCGCAAGCCCTGCACTTACGACCAGACCAACGGGCTGTACCACCAGGAGAACATCATCGAGAAGCTCCTGGTGAACAAAGTCGAGCCTCTCAAGACCGAACTCCAGACTTTTGTCAGATGCGCCCGCGATCAAAAACCCTTCCCGGTGACGCCGGAGCAGGGGCTCGCCAACGTGCAGGTCTGCGAGGCGATCAAGAACGGAGCATAACCCCATGACACATCTCCAGGAACTCATCAACCGGCGCGGCCCCATCCGCACCGTCGGCGTCTTCGGCATGGGCTATGTCGGCATCCCGGCCGCCCTCCTCTTTGCGGACGCCCCGGGGATCGAGCACGTCTACGGTTTCCAGCGCGACTCGGCCACCTCCGGCTACAAGATCGCGATGCTCAATAGGGGCGAGTCGCCCCTGAAGGGCGAGGAGCCGGGGCTCGAAGATCTTCTCCAGAAGGTCGTCTCATCCGGCACATTCTCCTGCACGCCCGACTTCTCGAAGGTCGCCGGGTGCGACGCCGTCACTCTCGCCATCCAGACGCCCTTCAAAGACTCAAAAGACCTCCTCCCCGACTTCACCCCCCTCATCGAAGCGATCAGAAACGTCGGCCGCCACCTCACGCCCGGCTCCCTCGTCGTCCTCGAATCGACGATCACCCCGGGCACCACCGCGGGCATGGCCCGCGAGATCCTCGAAGAGGAGTCCGGCCTCGTCGCGGGCGAGGACTTCGCCCTCGCCCACGCTCCCGAGCGGGTGATGGTCGGCCGATTGCTCAGGAACATCCGCGAGCACGACCGCTGCGTCGGCGGCATCGACGAGGTCTCCACCGCGAGGGCCGTCGATCTTTACTCGCGGGTGCTCACCACCGGCCAGGTCATCCCGATGACCGCCACCGCCGCCGAGGTGACGAAGACTGCGGAAAACACCTTCCGCGATCTCCAGATCGCCGCTGTAAATCAGCTCGCCCTGTACTGCGAGGCGATGGGCATCAACGTCTACGATGTCCGTGACGGCATCGCTTCCATCAAGGGCGAGGGCATTACCCGTGCAATCCTCTGGCCCGGCGCCGGCGTCGGCGGCCACTGCCTCACCAAGGACACCTACCACCTGGAACGGGGGGTGCAGGTGCTCGGCGGCGAACTCGACTATCCGGAGGGCCGGGAGTCGCTGTACACTCTCGCACGGGGGATCAACGATTTCATGCCGGCGCACATGCTCCGGTTGACGGAGTCGGCGCTGGCGCAGGTGGGCAAGACGCTGAATGGTGCAAAGATTGCACTGCTCGGGTGGGCGTTCCTCAATGATTCGGATGATGCGAGGAATACTCCGGCAGAGCCGTTTTATGAAGCGGCGATTGCGGCGGGGGCGGAGGTTGCTGTGCATGACCCGTGGGTTGACCCCGCGACGGCGGCGGGGGTGCCGGCGGGGTTGAGTCGGGATTTAGAGGGGGTGCTTGCGGGTGCGGACGCGGTCGTGGTGTTTGCGGGGCATCGGGAGTATCGGGGGTTGGTGGCTGATGAGGTGAAGGGGTTGTGTGGGTGTGTGCATCCCGCGATTGTGGACGGGCGGAATGTGATCGATGCGGAAGCGTGGATCGACGCGGGCTTTGCCTACCGGGGGATAGGGAGAGGCGACAAAAACGGCCATCTTATTGAAATATCTGAAAAAACGGAGAAAGAATGAAGTACATTGTCACAGGCGGGGCAGGATTCATCGGGTCAAATCTTGCCCGGGCACTTTCGCAGAACCACGAAGTCACCATCATCGACAACCTCTCCACAGGGCGGATGGAGAACATCCAGGACCTCGTCGAGAGGGAAGACGTAACCTTCTTCCAGGGAGACATCAACGACACCGACCTCCTCCAGGACCTCTTCCAGGACGCCGACGGGATCTTCCACCAGGCGGCACTTCCCAGTGTCCAGCGCTCGGTGAAGAACCCGATGGCAACGCACGAGGCAAATGTCACCGGCACCCTGAACGTCCTCCTCGCAGCCCGCGACGCCAGCGTGAGAAAGGTCGTCATGGCCTCCTCCTCCTCGGTCTACGGCAACACCCCGACCCTGCCCAAGCACGAGGGCATGATCCCCCATCCCCTCTCCCCGTATGCGGTCTCAAAGATCGCCGACGAGTATTATGCGTCGGTCTTCTCCGACCTCTTCGGGGTGCAGACCGTCTGCCTCAGATACTTCAATGTCTTCGGCCCGCGCCAGGACCCGAACTCCCAGTACGCCGCCGTCATCCCGAACTTCGTGAAGCGGATTTTGAACGACCAGCCACCTATCATCTACGGCGATGGGAAACAGACGCGCGACTTCACCTATATCAAAAACGTCGTGCAGGCGAACATCAGGGCGATGGAGAGCGACGCCCAGGGCGCCTTCAACATCGCCTGCGGTGAGCGGATCGATCTCCTGGAACTCGCGAGCACCATCATGGAGATCGTCGGGAAGGTCCTCGAACCGATTCACGAGGCCCCTCGCCCCGGCGACGTGCGGGACTCGCTCGCCGACATCTCCCGTGCGCGGGAAGCGTTTGGGTACGCACCGGAGTACGACCTGAAAACAGGACTTATGGAGACGATCACATGGTTCAGGAATCACTGAAAGACAAGACGGTCTGCGTCGTCGGGCTCGGCTATGTCGGCCTGCCCCTTGCAGAGGCATTTGCAGAGAAGATCACCACCATCGGCTACGAGATCGTGGAAGAGAAGGCGCGGCAGATCGCGGAGACCACGAAGGCGCCGCTGCACGTCACCTCAGACCCCGCCGAGATCAAAAAGGCGGACTTCATCTCCATTTGCGTCCCGACGCCGGTGAAGAAGACCAAAGAGCCCGACCTATCTTATGTCGAGTCTGCGGCCCACACCGTCGGCCAGCACCTGAAACCCGGTGCGATCGTCGTGCTGGAGTCAACGGTGTACCCCGGCGTCACCGAAGGGATCATCAAACCAATCCTCGAAGAGGAGTCAGGTCTCGTCTGTGGCAAGGACTTCAAGGTCGGCTACTCCCCCGAGCGGATCAACCCTGGCGACGACGCCCACGAACTCGCAAAGATCACCAAGAACGTCGCCGGCATGGACCCTGAATCGAGCGACGCCCTCTGCGAACTCTACAGCCTCGTCACCACCGTCTACCGTGCCCCCGACATCAGGACCGCCGAGGCGGCGAAGGTGATCGAGAATATCCAGCGCGACCTGAACATCGCCCTCATGAACGAACTCTCCATTATCTTCCACAAGATGGGCATCGACACCCAGGAGGTGATCAAGGCGGCGGGCACGAAGTGGAACTTCCACCAGTACCGCCCCGGCCTCGTCGGCGGCCACTGCATCCCGGTCGACCCCTACTACCTCGTCTACAAGGCCCAGGAACTCGGCTACCACCCCCAGGTGATCCTGGCAGGGCGGGCGATCAACGACTCCATGCCCAAGCACGTCGCCGACATGGCGATCAAGGAGTTGAACCGCGCCGGCAAGGTGATCAGGGACTCGAAGGTTCTGATCATGGGCCTCACCTACAAGGAGAACGTCCCGGACACCAGGGAGAGCCCGGTCAGGGAGATGGTTCGCGAGCTGAAGGAGTTTGATGTGGACGTGTATGGGTATGACCCGCTTCTCGGAGCAAAAGAGATCGAGCGGTTCGGAGCGATGCCGATTACCTCGCTCCAGGAGATCGACGATCCGATGGCGTGCATCATCATCAATTCACCGCATGATGCCTTTGCGTCGCTGATGCTGGAGGAGGTGCTCTCGATCTGCAATGGCAAGCCGCTTATTGTGGATGTGACGGGGATGTTGAAGAGGAATAGGGGGGTGAGAGGAGGATGTGTATATTGTACGCTGTAAGTGCTGATGCTCCCTAATCTACACCCCAGAAAACAGATTCAATGTGGCATAAAAAGTGCGAATAAGGCCAAAATAACATAAATCTGGATAAATATCTCTACAAGTGGTGATCCCGATGAACTCAGGAAATGATAGATAGGCTATGTCAATATAAGTCTCTCCAAAATATGTAGTTGATTGCATGCATATCCGGATAGACCATTATCATATAATAGCCCCTAGTATGCCCTAAAGATAGCGATAATCCCAGAGGATAATATAATGGTTAGAGCCATAACTGACCGACTAATAAAGGGACAGTGTTGTCTAAATATTACCATTAGGAATACCTTCTCACAATTATTCAGGGGACCAATATCATTCTTTTATGAAAGGATATTCCATGAACCCATGGGTGAGGAGGTAATAAAATTTGTTCGAAATGTATCCTATGTGGGTTTGGGCACAATGTTATCATCAATATTTTCATTTTCATACAACCTCATCGCCGGGCGAGTGCTCGGCCCCTCAGGGTATGGGAACTTCACACTTGTCCAATCCATCGCTATGTTCCTTTATATTCCCATGCTATTGGGACTGAATTCGGCCATGATAAAATATTGTGCTGAGAGCAGAGATCAATATCAACAGCGTAAAATTATGTCGACAACATATAGTGTCGTCATTTGCTTGACTATAGTTTCTGTAATGCTTTATGATATATTTAAACATCATATTGCAGTTATCTTCTCTGTAGATCAAGAAATTATTGAACTATCTATCATTTTTGCAGTGATTTTTGTATTCTACACCTTAACTACTAGTAGCCTCTGTAGCCTGCATCTCATGAAAGATTATGCCATTTTTCAACCGATGTATGGAATCACACTTTTATCAGTGTTTTTATTTTTCATCCATATACAGTTTAATTCCTTCAAAACGATGGTTTACGCTAATTGCCTTGCCTATGGGATAGTTGGATCTATTATTGTATTGATATTCCTCAAAAAGTATCTAGCGTTTACCATTGATCGTTCATGTTTTTCGACATTATGGAAATATAGTTCTGTAGTAGTCATAGGAGGGTTATCCTTCACTCTTTACACTAATATTGACCGGATCATAATCAATTATTATATGGATGTTGAAAGTGTAGGGATCTATGGAATATATTATTATGCATCATTCACATTGTTGACCCTAGTTTCAGGAATATTCATAACTGTATTTTTTCCAACAGCTTCAAAATCACATGATAAGAGATCACTCTATGACAAACTCAATAAAACCGTCCCATATTTGATGATATTTGGGACACCTATAACATTAATAGGAGAATATACAATTTTACGGTTGTTTGGAGAAGGTTATCCCATACAACTTCCTTTGATGCTTATATTTGCGATCGCCGCGATGTTGGTGACATGGTATGGCATATATGCATGGTTTTTCAGTTCTGAGGGGATAGAAGGATCGAAATTAACAGTTTCTGGAACACTAATCATTGCAATAGCAAATATTATTTTAAATATCATGCTTATCCCACAAATTGGACTTTATGGTGCCATTGGCGCGACCGCACTTGCTTTTGCGCTTGGTCTATACTATAACTTCTACCATGGAAAGAGATTTTTAGACTCTGTTGATTCAGACATAAAGCCGCGGCTCAAGCATACCTGATTACAAACCTGATGAGGATTTCCATTAACCTCTTGTCGACTGCACCTTCCTTCATTGTTTGAGTTCATCTCAAAACCCTCCCTGATCCTTCATGCCAGATACAAAGAGTATCAGTCCTATGAATGATCCTTCTTTTCTTTCATACCTTGGAACAATCGGCTCTGTAGAATTCCTTTATCTCAACCACAATAATCTGATTTTGGACTGCTTTGATGATGTTGTGGAGTATGATTTTGATCTTGATTTCTTTGATCTGTGAGTGAAACTTTCTCGCCTTCAGACTCTCTCCAAATCTCCTTTTGAGAACTGAAAAGGCTGTTTCGACTTTATTTCTCTGATGATATTTCTCTCGATCAAATCCATCGAACATCTCCTGTCGATAGTGTCCTGAGTATATCTTTCCCTTCCATTTTCTGACCGGGATCAGTGAATACGCTCCTATTTCTTCTCTGATTTTCTGATGAAGTGTTTCGGAGTCATATCCTCGATCCATGCAGTAACATTCTATTCTCCTCGTTCTGGTACATTGATTCAAGAGTTTTTCTGCATGTTTTATGTCATGTACCGGTTTTTGTGAGATTTTACAGAAGATGATGATCTGTTTCGCCGTATCGACTGCAATCGAGGTCTTCAGGAAGTTTTTCCGCGTTTTTCCCGTCCTCCAGGAATAATAATGACTTGCGTATGAACTGGTGAACCCCGATGAATCGATCGCGGTTATGGGGATAATGTCTCCTCGTGAATAAAAGAGATCCAGAGTTTTCTTGAGGATCCTGGTGAAGATTATTGAGGGAACTCTCTGGCTGAATTTGTGAAGGGTCGTGTAGTGTGGAACCTGATCCAGCTGGAGAATCTCTTTGATTCTGTCCATCAGATCGACGAGTTGGACTGTATCACGGTAGTCCTCTCCGATGATCTCACGGAAGATGATGAGAGACATTAACTGAGGTTGAGTATACGTTTTTCTGGAGTATTTACAGGAATAGAGAGGAATATGAGCGTTTCTGATGACGGCGAGCGTAGTCTCAAGAAGGTTGATATAACTGTTCGTTGACACTGATTACTGCTCCTTGCGGTTGGTTTGGTCACTTACAACAAGGAGCAACGATTTTATCGATCTTTCTCTTCAGGAGTGATCACTCTACGGAAGGGTTTCTACAGGGCCGAACAATCATCTTAATTGTCGGATCGATCCATTCTCAATGATTACCTTCTTTCATTTTGGACGGAGGTCATCCCAAAACTCTTCAGTCCTCCCCCTCTCAGAAGATAGCGATAGATGTGGAGAAAATACCCTCCTCTTTTCGTTGCCCCCCCATGCATTCATGCCTTCCCACACCGCCGCGCCGGGGGACTGCGCCCCCGGACCCCCGGTGGAGGAGAGGGTTCAAAGTTTCCGGAAGGATGCGCTTCGGTTCGAGGAGATGGCCCCCCTGGGAGAGTTTTGGGACATGCTCATAGTGTAACGAATCTCCTGTAAAAATTAACCTAGCCCTGTCTCCAACCTAGATTTTTAGAAAGGAGAAACAGAGCCATGGATCCCTTAGCGTTTATCGAAGATTATCTTTCTGATAATGATACTGGTATGAAGAACCTTATCACCGGGTTTATCAACCCGATGATGTTGTTAGAGATACTCCAGCAGGTTGGAGCCGAGCAGTATGAACGAACTGATGCATAGTAGGCGCACCACAAGGGGTACAAGACTCGATCTTCGAAAACTCGGCATGGTGATCTTGTTCTCCAGAAACCTCAATTTCGTGAATTCCCTTCGAGATCCAAGTATTTGGACGTTATTCCCGGGTTGAGAAAGTTCTTGTGAATGCGATCTATGAATCCTATCTTCAGGGTGTTTCAACCCGGCGGATCCAAGAAATCGTTGCTCATCTGGGGATCGATCAACTCTTTCTTTCTTCCGTTTCTCAGATGGCACAAGATCTCGACGAATAGGTCCATACATTTCTCCTGCGACCAATTGAAGAGGAGACCCCCTATATCTTTGTCGATGCCTCCTATTTCAAAATCCGAGATGGACCACGGTACATCACCAAAGCTCTTCTGTGATCGCTGGCGTGCGTGTGGACGGGTACCGGGAAATTCTAGGAGCCAGAATCACAGACTGTGAGAATGAGGAGTTCTGGTTCGGTCTGTTCAAGGAACTCAAAGAACGAGGATTAACTGGAGTCAAACTGATCGTCTCAGATGGCCATGCAGGGATCCAGAAGGCAGCAGAAACTGCTTTCCTCGGTGCATCATGGCAGATGTGCTCGGTCCACTTTACTTGTGCGGTTTTGAGAAATATTCCCCGAAAATGCCAGTAAGAAGTTGCTGAGAGTTTGAAGGAAGCATATGGGAACGAAGAGAGACTTCAGGAAGTCGCAGATGGCCTGAACGAACGATGATCTCTGAAATCAGCGAATACCATCGAGATTCCGTCCGGGACTCATGAGTTACACAGCACTCCCAAAAGAGCACGCAAAACGGATTCGAACAACGAACATGATGGAACGAATCAACAAGGAACTGAAGCGGAGAACGAAAGTTGTAAGGGCTCTGTTGAACCCCCCCCTTCAGGTGCGTGCATGTATCGACTGCCTTCCCAAACCTCGCGCCGGGGGCGCTACCCCCAGACCTCCGGGATGAAGATAGGGACGGGAAGGCAAAATCAATAAACATGAAGAGGAATTTACCGTCCCTTGCCCTATCCTGGTGCGGAAGGACCAAGGGGCGGCCAACCCCCCCATGAAACAGCGAAGAGCCAGAAAAACTCTTGAATCAATGTACCAGAACTAGGAGAACAGAATGTTTCTGCATGGATCGGGGATATGACTCCGAAAAACTCCATAAAAAGATCAGAGGAGAGATCGGGGTGTTGAAACCAACCAGTATCATTTTTTTGCACTAATAAAAAAAATCCATCCCAAAAGAATAGAATCTGTGTCAAAATATCGATCCAAATATGGAATATACCCCTTACTACACGTCTTTTTTACGATCTCAAATCCTTCACATTCTAGCATTGCCTCAAGTTTCCAGTGAGGTACTGGTTCAATATGATAGTGATCGAGAACATCTTGTTTTGAGAATAAATGATAATTTCCATGAAGTAAATATTTAACCCTAGAGAATATATTAGTAATATTTGGTGTAGAAATAATTAATTGGCCACCCGGTTTAAGAACACGGTAAACTTCCCTCAGGTATTGATATGGATTTTCTAGGTGTTCTATTGTTTCAATACTCATTGCTACATCAAAAAAATCGTCTGCAAACGGAATTTGATTATTCAAATCTGCTTTGAAACATTTAATGCCACTTAACATAAACTGATCCAGATTTATATCAACAGGATAAGTTTCAAAGCCCATTTGAATTATTTTTTGGGATAACGCTCCCCTCCCCGCAGCTGCATCCAGTACTCTCCCATATTTAATGTTCATTAGTTTTAAAGCAGTTTCATGTACTCCTTCAGCGGCACAAGCGCTGATAACTTCTTCACACATTTTTTGTTTTGCACACTCATCCATGAGAATAGATATGAGTGTCAAATAATTTAAACATTTTATATCTTGACGCACCAAAAAAGTAATTTCTTTGAACCTAAAATTCTCATATTTTGGCCCCGTAGAATCAGGCATGAACCCCTAGTTCAAGCATACGGGATGAAAAACCTGATGTGTAATCTCATTTCTTTGGCGGTTCACGGGGAGAGCAAACTGTCAGGTTTGTGGGATCTGAATCCCGTTGTAGAATCTAGCTTCATGTCCTTTTCAAAAGCATACGTGTGTCTTTGAACGCGAATGGTAAATTGCCTTTGAGGGGCTTTGTAGAAATCATCTTGATGGTCCTCTTCGCCGGGGGGCTGACCGCCCCCCGTTCCCCCGCATCACGATAGAGGGGTGGACTGCACCCCCCACTTCATGGTCTTCTCTGCGCCTTCCCGACCCTATCGCAATCCCTGGGGCCCGGGGGCAGCGCCCCCGGCATGAGCAGGAAGGAAGGCGATGGATTCAGTTCACAGGGGGGTTGTGGTGATGAAAAGAGGATGTTTTCTACAGGGCCGTTTTCCGGGAGTATTTACAGGAATAGAGAGGGATATGAGCATGTCTGATCACGCTGAGAGTCGTCTCAAGAAGGTTGATATAACTGTTCGTTGACATTGATTACTGCTCCTTGCGGTTGGTTTCGTCACTTACACAAGGAGCAACGATTTTATTGATCTTTCCCTTCAGGGGTCATCACTAGACTGGAGGGTTTACCATGAAAATGATCCTGACGATCCTCTCTTCAGGTTTGCATGAGATTTTAAACTCGCCATATCACGCTGAAGCCGATACGCAGAGGATAGAAAATTCTTCTGATGCATCGGTCGCCCCCGTCGTCGAAATTTCCCTGCCATCTCGCGCTGGGGGGTTTCACCCCCCGGATCCCCCACGACGAAGATAGGTGGGGGCGGCGATGGAACACGATCCTCATCGATTCTCCTCTCTTGAAAAAGAGCGATCAAGCGACGAAAAATTTTCATCCCGTATGCTTGAGCCGGAGGTTCATGCCCGATTCTACAGAGCCGAATAAAATTCAATTTGTCGGTTTTCATTGGTTCAGCATGAGGCGAATGCCTCATGTCGTTTCATGGAAATGATCCTGACTTTCAATTCTGGAGTTACAGACAAGAATTTGAACACACAGATTTCCCCTATAGTTGATATGCGGAGAACAAAACTGTCTCCCGAACGATCAGACTCTCTGCCTTCCCCTTCCTATCTTCGTCCCGGGGGTCGGGAGCAGCGCTCCCGGCGTGAAGATGAAGGAAGGCGCGATGGAATGATCAGGCATGCCACCCTCAATTGCAGAAACTTCCCCGCCGTCTCGCGCCGAGGGGCAGCAGGTCAAGAGATCTCTGACATTTCCCCCGTCACAAGGAGAAGGATCAAGGATCATATCACACTCCGGAGACCTGCAATATGAAATTTTCGTCCCATATGCTTGAACCCCACGTTCATGCCCGATTCTACAGAGTCTAAAATTCAGACCCGCTCCCCAACCCGATGGCAGGGGTGGCAGATTTACAGAGCAGAGTTTTTATATATCTTCATTTTAGTTTCCCATGATAAAACCCTCCCATACAAATTCCCTTTCCTCAAAACCTGTTCTAAGCTCTCTTTGAAGTGCAGTCTGAGGGATCTGGATCTGAATCATCAATCTCGTTGAATATCACGAGATTTAGCCATTATAGAAAGACATTTATAATGGGGTGGCGGGGCATCAGGATCACTTTTAGGATATGCGCAAAGAGAGAGGCAAATGGAAATCCCCATAATTGAAGTAGCAGAATGCAGAAATTATATGTAAAGATGAAGATCACTATTCTGGTTAGTCTCTTCCCCCCAAAATGGCTCGCTGGGACAGAGATTGCAACATATTACATGGCAGGGCATCTCGCACAACGCGGACATGAAGTGCATGTGATCACTTCTTGGGATGAGGATCTCCCTAAAGAGAGTTATGAAAAAGACTTTTACATTCATCGATTACCAAGAGTTAGAGTCCGCTTTGTCGGTGCGTTCATCTTCTGGGCTGATATTGTTAGGACAATACAGAAGATCAGTCCAGACATCGTCCATGTCCAGAGCCTTGGTATTGCGTTTCCGGCTGTAATCTCGAAAAAAATACTGAGAATTCCCTATGTTGTTTGGGGACAGGGGTCAGATGTATATCTCCCAGACTGGTTCACGAAACTGACCTCAAAAACCATCATAAAAAATGCAGACGTAGCAATCGCCTTGACTAGCAACATGAAGGAGGCCATGAAAAATATATATAACCGCAACATGGCAGTTGTGCCAAACGGGATCGAATTGGAGGGTTATATAGACAAGTCACCAATGCAAAAGGTAAAATGCCGCGAAAAGATAGTCCTTTTTGTCGGTCGCCTGCACCCCATCAAAGGAGTTCGGTACCTCCTTCTTGCGATGCAGATTCTTCATGAGGAGATGCCTGACACGAGGTTGATCCTCGTCGGAGACGGTGAAGAGAGGAATTACTTGGAAGAGTTGACAGATCGCCTTGAGATGAGGGGGTGGGTGGATTTCGTTGGGAAGGTTCCGCACCAGAGGATCCCTGACTACATGTGTAAAGCAGATATTTTTGTCTTGCCCAGTCTGTCAGAAAGTTTTGGAATCGTCAATATTGAAGCAATGGCCTTTGGCCTACCCGTTGTTGCAACACGGGTGGGGGGATTACCAGATATTATCGAGGAGGGAGTAAATGGATATCTGGTTGAAGCGAAAAAACCGGATCAGATTGCACATAAATTGTTGATTCTTCTGCAGAACAATACAATAATGGAAGAGATATCAATCAATAATATAAGAAAAGCAGAGATGTTTACATGGGACAAAGTTACTGAAACCATAGAGGGAATTTACTTAGATTGCCTTAATAATAGGCCCTGTAGAATTAGGAATGAGGCGAAAGCACGTCTTAGGCACACCGAATGAAAATCTTCCACACCCGATCCTCAAGGTGATTTTCATGGTAATTCTTTAATCAAAACCAAAATAATCGGTAGTGCCCCAGAATAGAACTGAAAATCTATTTCAAAAATCTGATCGTATTCTGTCAAGCAGTGTCCTTTATTTATAACAGAAACTTGCACAGAAGGCTCTGTAGAATTGCTCATGAAGCGAAAGCACGCCTCAAGCATATCAAATGAAAATCTTTCATAGCAGATCTTCAGGGTAATTTTCATAGTAACTCCTGATCACAACCACACGGATCTCGTTGTGGACTGCTTTGGTGATGTTGCAGTAAATGTTCCAGAATGTACTGACCAGACTTTCCAAAGATGTCGGAGAGTACCGAAGAAAGTTTAATGGACGCGGATTCCAGAGAACGATGGATCCGGTTCTTGAGACGGGTACGGTTTTGAACCAGGTTCTCCCGCGCCCGTGTGAGATTTCTCAACTCACGATCATCTTTCGGAAAGATCCGGGACGGTTTGATCAGATTGTTCAGGGTAAGTTCAGCGATCCACTGAGCATCAATGACGTCAGTCTTCCTGCCAGGAATATTTTTGATCAGGTACGGATTCGCAACGATCACCGGTACGCTGTCTTCAAGCGTAGAGTAGATCGAATACTAGTACATACACTCCTGTGGACTCAACGGCAACAACTTCACACCCATGATCTAAGATCCAATCATTTTATGCAAGAAGGTCTTGTGGACATCGATCCCACAAACTTTCCTTCGTTGAAGTGACATAGGCCTCTCCCAGGGGAGAGAGATGTCCCTCAAAGGCAATTTACCATTCGCGTTCGAAGACACACGTATGCTTTTGAAACGGACATAAAGCTAGATTTTACAACGGGATTCAGATCCCACAAACCTGACAGTTTGCTCTCCCCATGAAACACCAAAGAAACCAGGACACACATCAGGTTTTTCATCCCGCATGCTTGAGTCAGGAGTTCATGCCCGATTCTACAGGGCCTACTAAATATCATTTGTAGACTACAGCTCCACTTGAATATACTAAATTCCGAGGCTTGAGGTCAGACTGAATTTGATCAAAACCATATATGACACTACTGCGAACTCTATCTCTATCAAGACAGATATATCTGTTTTCAATAACATTTTGTCGCCCCACAAAGACATATCCCCCTGTAGTCGGGGGATATAACCTTCCAAATACGTCTGATAAAGGAATAAGACCATATCCCCATAACTCACATTCTCTCTGAACGTCCGAATAGACTGGAGAACCAGTAATCCTAAAAGTGGATATCCATTCACAGGCAGCAACATCTTCACTGGGTACTCTTTGATTAAGAAAATAATATGTGCTATTTGAGAAATATTGAGAATGATCTATAGATTGATCGATCTCTAAGACAAGATTATTACTCCGTTCTGTTACCTCAAATATCGCACCGGAATTGAACAAAAAATATGGCACAAACACAAGCACGAGGCAAACTGATATAATTTTTTGTTTATTAAGACTTTGAATGTTAAAATGTCGGGAGATCCATTCAATCAAGTATACTAGACCAATAACACATAACGGCGAGATAAAAATTAAAATAATATGGTAAATTCGATCCAAGTTCAGACTACTTGCGAAAAAGGGCAATGTCATCGACATAAAGAGAATTATCATACCAACGATCTGAAACAGAGTCAATTCTGGGCGAGATCGCTTCCTCACATATCCTGAAAGAACATAAACAAAACCCAGCAAGATAAGGATCTGAGTACCAAGTTGCCATATATGGCCTATAGCATGCCAGAAGGGCAGGTCGAAGAGACCAATGCCCAATGCTTTGTCAACATTAGGGTCTATTGCACTTGGAGAAAATAACTCATTTTCTATTCCTTGAATAATCCCCTGAACTATACTAACAGATGCCTCTAAGGTCTTTGATAATGAAATGTATACATACCATGAAAAGGTCATTATTACTGCAAAAACAATCACCAATAATTTGATACGATTTATCTTCCTATTGGAAATAAATACAATGATAGAAACGACTATAATAAAAAAAAGAGACATATATGCCAATGAATAATGGGATACAACTATGGAAGACATCCATATAATAGAGACTATCCCTAAAGTATCTAAGACTTGAATTCTTCTCTGGATCGGAGCGTATTTTTCCAAGATTTTCAGGCTAATATCCTCTCCCAGAGAACTTTGCCGCTGGGTGAAGATGAGCAGGGGGTGGCACCTCCTCCAGTTAAATAATGTAGAGACACCTTCATGAGATTCCTTCTGGACTGATCCGCCACAAGAGCGATTCTCAGCCCATGAAGTTATTCCCTGTAGGCGTGAATCTAGGAGGGACTGGCATCTCCTTTGTGGTAGAAACAATGTAAGTAGCAGTAAGACAAGATACAACTCTGCAACCTGCTGTCTCGGCAACCAAGTTAGCACCAAAAAAAATGCATAAAATGACATGAATAAACAAACTGAAAAAAACGAAAATTTTGGCTTGATCTGGGTTCTAAATAAATGATAAAGAGCAACAGGAACCAATGCAAAAAATATTGAGAATATTACTTTATACACAAATATAGTGTTTATGCCAAGGAGAACCGAATACACGGTCGGTAAAATTACCGTACTGAGCATGGTATTACACGTATATGGATATATGCTGGGATCCCAATAGGCATTAACTTCGGTGAGTTTCTGGAAAAATAATTCAACATGAATATCAGTGCCACCCACATATGGAGATGTAAGCGTACGGTTTAAGAGAAGAGTCAAACCAATGATAAAAAGTGTGAGTGCATAGTGCCTTTTCTTGAAGAATTTATCGAAAGCAATAAGTGAAACAGTCACAGAAATCAAAAACATTGCAGTTACTGAAAAAATGCTCCAAATGTAATACCTTACTGCGAACCCTCCAATAATCCCTAATAAAAGGATCAATAATAAAAAGGAGCCTTGAGGTGAGAAGAGTAAGACAAAAGATCCACTAAGATCAATGGGAGATTTATATCCTGCAGGGCTCACCACAAACGATATAATAAACAATATTATAACCACAACGTTTATGCTCACCAACAGCGGGGTGATTGATATTGGCCTATTGAGCCCAAACAGTGGGCCAATGAGATTTACAAAAAACCCAAGGAACATCGCGATAGCAACACTGAACCCTACAGAATAGAGTACTGTTTTAGAAGGGCATTTAAATTTTAGATCTAGAATATGGAAGATCAATAAACCCGGTACAAAGGTCACAAGGAAGAAACCAAAGACTTGTCGATATATGGGAATATCTAGAACTATTGATATATCGGCCATAATTACAGTAAACGCCAACACAAGAGGAAAGGAAATATGATTAGTAATATCCATTTGTTCACCGCTTACCTACAGATCTCCAATATTAAGAGAGAATTCAAATCAATCACAATAGATCAACACTAATAATTTGTAACGCTTCCTATGATTCCACCTGCGAAATTTCTTCAAACACTTCTTTCCACCGAGCAATAACATGTTCGAACGTAAAATTCTCCTCCACAAACTGCCTCCCGTTCTCTGCGATCTGTTCCAGATCTGGAGAACTCAGCGCCCGGATCACATTTTCTAAAATGCATTCTGGAGAATTGTTCTCCATTATAAACCCTGTCTTCCCATCCACTATAACATCCGGTATCGCCCCGACCGGTGTCGCAAGCACTGGGGTACCACAGGCCATGGCCTCAAGCATGATGTTGGGGAGCCCCTCGGTGTAGGAAGGGAGGACTAGGAGACGCAACTGGTTCAGGTATCTAGGGAGGTCATCATGTGAGATCCAACCATGGAGGTCAACGCGGGTGGCGATACCATCATCCTGTAGGGAGGTCTCAATCGCCCCCTTCAACTGCCCGTCCCCACAGATGAACACGCGGAGATCCCGCCTGTTGCTGAGAATGGCAGGGAGGGCCCAGGTAAAGTTCAGGACGCCTTTCTCCCCGCTCAGCCGCCCGATGTAACCGATGAATATGGGACGGTCAGACAGAGAAGTGATGAAGTCGAAGTTGTTGAAGTCGAGGAAGTGTCGGTGGGCAATGAGAATCTTGTGGTGGTAAGGCTCGAGGTGCCAGTCTGAAATAAGTCTTGAGGAGTACAGAATAATTCTACTGGCCAGAAAATAGTTTATTTTAGAAAACAAAGTAACGATTAGAGATAAGAAATCTGACTGGTACCTTATCACAGATTCACTCGACGAAGATAAAACCATAATAACTGGTTTCCCTATAATCTTTGCAAATATTGAACATGGTAACAAAGCATCTGCGCAAATCGGAAAGATCCAACAATCAACATTCCTTGATAATTTGATCATACGATAGTTTATTATAAACTGAGTCATTGTATAGTTGTAGATCCTAGTAATTACATTAGAACCTGAGATATGACATATTGATTCAAAGTTAATTCCCTTTAATTGCTGACAAACGTCAAGCCCTGCATTCCCCGTAACAACATGGACTTGATTCGTGAAGCAGAGAGTTATTTTCAGCATATTATATAATGGTATTTTACTTGCGTCCCCTATTGGAAAAGTAACAATACCTACTCTAAAATTATGCATTTTGATCATCCATAGTTACGGAACACAGACCAATGAGACATTCACAATAATTCATTGTATACATCCCCCATACATTGCCTCCACCTGTTTCACAATCTTCTTCCATACAAGATACTCCTCAATATACCACCTCCCTACCTCAACCATCTTTCTATTCACATCAGAGTGTTCAAGAGCAGATCTGAGCGTCTCGCTCAAGCCAGCCACATCCCCATACCGAACAAGATACCCACCCCCCGCCTCCTCGATGATCTCACCGCACCCACAGTCATCAGTCACGATCACGGGCGTGCCGCAGAGCAGCGCCTCGAAGGGAACAAGACCAAAGATCTCATAGATTGAAGGATAGACCAGAACATCAGCGTCCCGATAAGCAGCCTCAAGGGATGAAATGTATCCTATAAATTTCACCGTACATGGAATGCCGAGTTGCTCCACGAGGTTCTCAAGAACCGATCGATACCCATCTTCCGGGCCGACAATGACCAGTGCGACATCATCCCCCGTCCAAGTCTGAAGGAAGGAGTGGAACGCACGTATGAGAAAGTCTATACCCTTCCGTTTGTGAATCCGCCCGACGTACAGGATGACATGTTTTTGATGGATGTCATACTGCTCCCTGAACTGCCCCGCAGGGGGAAGATCCGTGAACGACCTCACATCGAAGCCGTTCAGGATCACAGTGATCTTTTCATCAGGGATTCCGACCTGCTTGAACTGTTCTGCTTCGGTTCTAGAAACAGCGACGATCTGTGAGGCATCTTTCAGCATCCTGTTTCCCCAGATCTCATCGTAGAACTTTTTCTGTCCTTTTTTTTCGATTATTCGAGGTAGAGAACCATGGGGCTGGAGAACATATGGGATATTATATTTCTTAGCATAATGACATGTAGCGATTGCTTGAAACGAGCGATACTCATGGATATGAACAACATCAAATTCTTTTACGATCTTTCGTAAACTTAGAGCCATTCCAGGGGCTATTGCCAGGTTCTTGGCGGCTAAATTGTTGCTAAGATTCCTGAATCGGCATATATTTATTCCCTCCATATGCGTCACTGACTCATTAATCCTTGATTGCGAATTTAACGTATCTGTTGTAAATACCGTTACCTCGTGGCCCCTCTTTGTAAGTTCCTTTGATACTTCATAAGACACCTTTACTGCTCCGCCATATGAATACGCTGGGGGAAAACTGGATATCACCTGCAGTATCTTCATCATGAAGCCCCCCATTTCCTCGCGACAATGATGCAACACTTACCAAAGATGCAAACATTCTTCCTCAGATATTCACTGTTAAATATCGGGAATTCGGCAGTTTCAGTATTTACTATTGTAAAACCAGCCTTCTCAATCATTTTTTTCCATCCTGAGGGAGAATGAGAATGTAAGTGTGTAGGTGAGAGACCCAAACAAATCCTGATCTTCTCGAAGATACCTGGGCCAGGAAATATGAATATCCCCCCCCCTTTGAGCAGATCATAGCAAGTATGAAGAGCAGTCTCACAATCGGTTCTATTAAGGTGCTCCAGGATATCCAGGGCAGTTATTACATCATACTTGGTTTCACCACAAAGATCCATGAGGTCATTAGTAGAGCCGTGTAAAATATTAATTGAGGCATCACTTTGGAATCTTGTGCGGCAGATGCGGACAGAATCATAATCAGCATCAACACCGCATATTTTTTTAAATTTTTGCTTTTCTAAACTGATTGTTTCCCCTGTGCCCACCCCAACGTCGAGAAGCGTCTCTCCTTCAGGGATGTATGAGTCAATAATTCGGAGTTTTTTGTATCCTATACTCTTGGGATCTGAATACTCTAAAGATAGTCTCTCAAAATTAACCTTATACAAATCCATATTCAGTCCCTCCTCATGCTAACCAAGTACGTATACCCATATGCAAATCCTCGTGCAGATACAACTAGAGGATAGAGACACCAAGAAACGTCCCTATCAATTATTATTCCTTTTATCATCCCTTTTGTACCAAGTATAAAATGTTCGTAAAAAATATCCTTAAAAGAAAGTCCCATAAACTGAAATCCATGCTTTGTAAATGTTTTTGCGCCCGAAAATTGCTTCCTTACGAATAGTCCAAAGGTTCTCATAGTGTCATGATAGACTGGATCCTTAAGATAAACAACACAATATCCCAAATTTTTCAGTTTTTGAGCCCATTCAAAGTCCGCTCCCCAGTGAATTGATGGATTGATCCCACCTATTTCTTCCAAACATGATCTTAAAAATAGGGAGTTGCCACCCCCGTATAAACCAATCTTATTGGCTATACGGTGCTCAATAAAAATCCGGTGTAAATTTGTTTGATATAATCTGGCAAAAAGTGATGAGTTTGGTGGAGCAATAAGTAAAGGCCAAACAGTACTAACATTGGAAGCAAAGTTAAAATATCGAATCGCTTCTCTTAACCATGTTTTATGGGGGATTATTATATCTGAATCAAAAAGTGCGATGACCTCTCCACTTGCATGTTTAAATCCTGTTTGACAAGCACTTCCATATGTTCCTTGGTCATATAATATTAAATCAGCAAAATTTTTTGCAATTTCTATGGTCTTGTCTTTGGAATAACCATCAATAATGATTATTTCAATATCTGCATAATCTTGATCCTTAATGCTACTGAGACATGCATCTATAGTATCTTCATTGTTCAGAGTTGGAATGCAGAATGATATTTTTGGTGGGTTATCCAGATCAATATTCTTCTCCTTTGATTCGGACCCTTGATCTGCAATAATAATATAGTCTAAACTTTGCTGCTGAATATCGACATCCATACTAATGAGCCTCCTTTTGTAATCCCAGTGAAAAGGATCTAACAAGTGAACATTTGATTCTAAAACTCCTATATTCGACAAAAAGGCCCACTGAAAAATTTTCCTTGTTTACATCTGTTTTAGCCATACGATTACCTCAAATTTTGATGAACATCTCAAATACAACCTTATAGGCCGCCACCGCCACACTAGGCCCCATATGCCCCTCGAAGAATGAACGCCCGGCCCCCCCAAAGGAAGAGGCGATCGCCGGATCCTCCTTCAGTGCTATGATGGCCATTTTCAAACCCTCGATATCACAGGGATCGACGACGATACCGCACCCGGCCTCCCTCACGACCCGTGCTGTCTCAGATTCTGGGTCCACCAGGGTGACAACCGGCTGGCCCGCGGCTAGGAGGCTGATCAGTTTACCGGGCATGCAGGGGGCCTTCATCCGCTCGTCAAGAGAGATCAGGGATAGGTCTGAGGAGCGGACAAGGTCGAGATACTGGTCCCTGGGGAGGAAAGGACGAAGCCTGACATTAGTGATCTCCTCGGTACGGATGCGCTCCTCCAGGTGGGAGCGGATCATACCGTCGCCCACGATAAAGAAGACGATATCTTTGTGACCCTGAAGGGCCTTTGCGACATCAAGGATGTGGTCGATGCCCTGGAAGGGAGAAAGGATGCCTGCATAGGAGATCAGAAATTTATCTTCAATACCTTCCTTTTCCTTGAAGATTCGGATTTGTGTACCGCTGTCGAGCGAGACGGCATTGTAGATATGAGAGACCCGCTTGGGGTCGGCTCCCCGTGCCACGACATAATCGACGCCTCCCGGAGAGAGGACGGTCAGATAATCTGCATTGGTGTAGGCTGCCCGTTCGATGTGCGCCAGAACCCGAATCGCCAGAGGGTTTGTCAGGAAGCCGACATCGGTGAGCTCCTGCGGGTGGAAGTCCTGGATGTTGAGGACAAAGGGCGTCCCGTCGTAGTGCTTGATCCATTTTGCGAGATAATAGAGAGGCAGGGGAGGGAGCATCATCAGGCAGACATCAAACTTTTTCTTGAGCTGGCGGAAGGTCCGGTAATAATAGAGAGGCAGGTAGAAATGCTCCAGGCCACGGACGAGAATCCTATCGCGGTTTGAGGGATGCCTGCACCGATGGATATGAACCCCCTCGATGATCTCGTCGGTGGGTACATCCTGATCCCTATCAGAGACGTCCATCGTGTACCTCCTGGGATAGGAGGTGATGACATCGACCTCATGGCCATGGGCGGCAAAGGCACGGGCCAGGTCATAAGAGATATGCGAGGTGCTCCCGATCTCCGGGACAAAGTTTGAGACCACAAGGAGGATCTTCATATCCAGACAGCTCCTACCTCACCGGCTCTCTGATCCCGGCCCAGGTATTGCTCAACTTCGCTGTCCCGAGGATCAACTTCAGCACCCTCCACGAGGTGTCAGGGATCTGGTACTCAGCAGGGATCTCTGTCTCAGCACGCTCCTGTCCCTCAGCCATCACCAGACCGACTGCATCCAGCACCGTATCGACATCAAGGCCGGTGAGAATGATACTCCCGGCGTCAAGCGCCTCAGGCCGTTCCATCGCCTCGCGGATCGTCGCCGCAGGGAAAGAGAGGTCGGCAGATTCCTCGCTGATCGTCCCGCTGTCTGAGATGGTGCAGAGGGCATGCATCTCCAGGTGGACATAGTCGAAGAAGCCGAAGGGTTTCAGGAAGCGGATCCGGGGATCCATCTCCACCTCTTGAAGAGCCTCCAGCCGTTTTCTCGTCCTTGGATGGGTGGAGACGATGACCGGGACATCGTGGCGCTCTGCAAGACGGTTCAGCACGGCCAGGATCTTCTCCAGGTTCTCAGGGTTGTCGACGTTCTCCTCGCGGTGGATGCTCACGACAAAATATCCCTTTTTCTGGAGGTCGAGTTCCCTCAGGATCTCCGAGGCGTCAATCCTCTCCCGATAGTAGGTCAGTACCTCGTACATCGGGGATCCGGTGAGATAGATCCGCCGGTGGGGCAACCCTTCTGAGAGAAGGTGGCGGCGGGCATGCTCGGTGTAGACCAGGTTGAAGTCCGCGATATGGTCGATGATGCGGCGGTTGATCTCCTCAGGCACGTTGAAGTCAAAGCACCGGTTCCCGGCCTCCATATGGAAGATCGGAATCTTCAGCCGCTTGGCCATGATCCCGGCAATGCTGCTGTTCGTGTCCCCGAGAATGAGGACGGCATCGGGCTTTTCCTTTCTCAGAACTCCCTCGATCTTGATGAGGGTGTCCCCGAGCACCGTTCCCAGCGAACCGGTGTCGACCTGGAGGAAATAGTCAGGTTTCCTGATCTCCAGGTCCTTGAAGAAGACCTCGTTGAGTTCATAGTCATAGTTCTGGCCGGTATGGACGATGATGTGCTGGACATGTCGGTCGAGGAGGACCATGACGCGGGAGAGCCGGATGATCTCGGGCCTCGTGCCAAGGATGGTCATGACCTTCAGTGGACTTTTCTCTGTCATTTCAGACCGCCTCGTAGAAGGTATCGGGATCCGTGGGATCGAAGAGTTCATTTGTCCAGAAGAGAGTCAGGACATCGGTGGCCCCAACATTGGTGATATTGTGCGTGTAATCGATCGGGATGTCGACAAAAGACGGCCTGGAGCCCTGGACATGATATTCTATGATCTGATCGGTCCCGATCCTCCGGAGGCGGATCACCGCCTCGCCCTGGATCACACAGAACCGTTCGATCTTCCGGATGTGGAGATGGTTCCCTCTCGTGATCCCCGGCTTCGTCACCGAGAAGAACACCTGCCCGCCAGAGAGGTCCTTGAGCACCTCGGCAAGATAGCCGCGGTCGTCGGCGTGGACTTCGGGATAGACAGGGAAGTGATCGGGCTCGATGAAGGACCTGAAGGTGTTGAAGAGGGCGGTGTCGAACGGTCCGTTCAGGTCGGGGATGATGTGGCGGTCGAGGTACCATTCCTTGAACTCGCAGAGACGAGCGAGGATCTCGCTCACCTTCCTCTCTGCCGTGGCCTCCAGAGAAACCACCGGCAGATCATAGGCACCATTGATAGCCCTGAAGATCTCTCGAACAAGATCCTGAACATAGATAAGAGGAAGCGACGCGTCCACCTTGATCTCTGGTTCCTGGCCACGGGTTAACTGGTGGCAGAAGGTCGCTACGACCGAGTTGTAGAACGGCCGACCGAAGGGCCCAAAGACATTCGGGATGACAAGGCACGTACAGCGTGCATTGTTCTGTTCTGCCCACGCAGCAAGGAGGCGAACACCTTCGCGTTTGGACCGCCCGTAGGCATTGTCCCGCTCCTCCTGAATGGAGGAAGAGAAGATGATATGAGGGCTACTCTCTGTCTTTTCAAGCACCTCGATCAACTCATGCACCAGTCTGACATTGGTCACATAGATCTCGTCGTCAGGACCCCGGTTCATCGCGGCAAGGTGGACGATGGTGTCGCACTGCCGCACGAACTCCTCCAGTTGATTCGGGTTCTCGAAATACGCGGCGTCGAAGGGGACGACCTCGACCTCGTCGCCATGAAGACGCAGGTACTGGGTGAGATGATACCCGATGAAGCCTGACTGGCCGGTGATCCCGACCTTCAGCACACTCATAAGGCGACGTCCTGAGATTCTTTCAGAGACACCAGAGCCTCCCCGCTATGGTTTTTCAGGGCAAGTTCTTCCTGGATCTCCTTCAGGGAGAGGATCAGTTGTTTTGTTTCTTCGAGGGACAGACGCTGAGTGTTTGCAGAGGTGTAGCCTTCCTTGGGGAGGGGGATGTCCTTACCATCGGTGAAGTACTTTTCATAATCGATTTTTTCGAGGTTCCGGATGGCATAATAATTTTTATACTCCTCTGCCTTCATGAGCTCTTCCTGCGTCACAAGAGTCTCATGCATCTTCTCCCCTTCACGGATCCCGATAACGTCGACACTCAGATTAGACCCAAAGATATCAAGCATGGCCTGGGCCATGTCTGTCACCGTCGCCGCAGGAGATTTCCTGACGAAGATATCCCCGTTCTCCCCGTGACTCAGGGCAAAAAACACAAGGTCAACTGCAGTCGGCAGGGGGAGCAGAAACCGGGTCATGCTTGGTTCTGTAATGGTCAGGAGATGGTGATTGCGAATCTGCTCGGCGAAGAGAGGCAGGACAGAACCTCTGGAGTACATAACATTCCCGTACCGGACGCCACAGAATATCGTGTCTGAGCGAGTACTCCGTGCCTTCGCAAGCATCAGTTTCTCCATGAGGGCCTTTGTCATCCCCATGGCATTTATCGGGTACACCGCCTTGTCGGTGCTTAAGACCACGACTTTCTTTACCTTATTCTCTTCAGCCGCGTCGAGGACGTTGGACGCCCCGAAGACGTTGGTTTTCACCGCTTCATAGGGGAAGAACTCACAACTGGGAACCTGCTTTAATGCGGCGGCATGGAAGACATAATCCACGCCTTTCATCGCTTTGCGGACGGAATCTTTGTCCCGCACGTCCCCGATAATAAAGGTGAGTTTGGGGTTCTGGAAGTGGTTCCGCATGTCGAACTGCTTCTTCTCATCCCGGCTGAAGACAACGACCTCCCTCGGGTCGGATTCGGAGAGGATCCTCTCGACGACCTGATGGCCAAAAGATCCGGTGCCGCCAGTGACCAGGATGGTCTGATTGTCCAGAAAATGACTTACTTCCATGATTCTGCCCCATTAAGTACACAAAAATTGAACAATCTGTTTTCCGCTATGTTCATCGCCAAATGGATTTCTCCACCCTGGATCCAGAGACATCATCCGCTGAGACGCACTCATGATCCGGTCCGGGTTCGTCCCTGCGAGGACATTGCATCCGATCGTCAGTGTCTCTGGCCGTTCGGTATCGTCCCTCAAGGTGACACAGGGTACGCCAAGGATACAGGCCTCTTCCTGTATGCAACCGGAATCGGTGAGGACAAGCTTTGCATTGACCTCCAGTTGAAGGAAATCAAGATACCCGAAGGGCTTTGTCACGGTGATCCCCTCGAGGGAGAGGCCAAATACCCGGATCTTTTTCTCTGTCCTGGGATGAACCGGAAAGATAACAGGAAGAGAAAATTCGGTGGAGAGTGCACGAAGAGCAGTCAGAATATCCTCCAGACGTTCTTTTTTATCTACATTTTCTGCCCGGTGAGCAGTGACCAGAATATAGCCCTTCGGGGTCAGGTGTAGATCATCGAGAACAGTGGAGGATTCTTGTGCAACCGTCAGGATCTCTCGAACGGCACTGACGATTGGATCGCCGGTGCGAATGATCTTAGTACTGTCGATCCCCTCTTTCAGAAGATTTCCCTGTGTGAGCTCATTCGGGGTACAGAGACAGTCTGAGATATGATCAATAATGATGCGGTTGATCTCCTCAGGCATCATTCGGTTATAACTTCTCCGTCCTGCCTCTATATGGCAGATAGGGATGTGCATTTTTGCAGCGGCCAGGGCGCCTGCAAGGGCTGTATTGGGATCGCCAAGAACCACCACATGATCTGGAGATCCTATCTGGAGTACCTTTTCTATTCCGGCAAGCATCTTTCCAGTCTGCTCGCCATGAGAACCCGAACCGACGTCCAGACGATATTTTGCGTCGGGGAGATGGAGTTCCTCAAAAAAGATCCGGTCCATCTCGTACGAGTAGTGCTGGCCGGTGTGGAGAATGAAGTAGTCAACCCCCTGACGCTCACACTCCCTGATGATCGGGGACATCTTGATGATCTCCGGCCGCGTGCCGAGGATGATCGCGATCACACCGACACCTCCCGCCGAGACTGCGTGCCCCTCATAATCAAAACAAGCGAGTTGAGGATCAAACCCGTGGTCATCAGAAGAAGACCAAGAAGAAGCGCAGAAACCCCCATCATGAAGACGATGTAGTGGAACTGGTCGGTGCGAAAGAACTCAGAGAAAGCATAGATGCCGGAGCCGATGCCGACACAGGTAAGGAGAAAGCCGGGAACCCCAAAGCTGAGCATCGGTCGCTTGTAGCCGATGAGCCCGACAATCGTGGCGAGCACCCCGAAGCCGTGGGAGAGGGGGTTCATCTTGTGCTGGTTCGGGACGTCGTACCGCACCGAGATCGGCACCTCGGTGATGCCAAGGCCGCGGGAGGCGAAATGGGCGATCATGTCGGACTCGACCGCATACCCTTCTGAGGCGAAGTCAAGGTTCTCGAGGGCCTCCCTGGAGAGGGCGCGGAAGCCCGACTGAGAATCGGTGGTCGGGCAGGCACTGCCCACGTTGGTGGCGAAGGTGAGCACCTCCTGGCCAAGCCGACGGTAGGCCGGGACCTCGGCTTTTGTGTCCAGGAAGCGAGAGCCGATGACGAGGTCGGCCTCGTCGGCAAGGACCGGGGCGAGAACGGCCGGGATCTCGGCGGGGTCGTGCTGGCCGTCCGCATCCATCATGACGACAGCGGCGAAGTCGAGTTTTCGGGCGCACTCAAAACCTGCCATCAGGGCCGACGCCTTGCCCGAGTTTGTGGGCATCCTGAAAACGTCAGCACCGGCCAACCGGGCGATCAGGGCGGTGCGGTCATCCGAGCCGTCGTCGACAACGATGACGGCGTCGGCATGCTGCCGGGCGCGGAGGACGACAGTGCCGATGACGAGTTCCTCGTTATACGCCGGCACGACGACCGCCACCCGCCGCCCCCGATAAAGAGACCTCTCCTCGGGCAGCGCCGGAGGCTGAACCGACGACGACGCCCCCATCCCCAGACTCTCAGCAGACCATGCTATCGTTCTCACCTCCGTGTGCACCCCTTCCCTGGAAGCCGTCGGCTCGCAATGTCGACAGCCTCGGCTCTAAAATCAGGGCAGATGATCGGGGAAACGCAGAAAATGATTCCCCCAATTGTATGAAAGGCGTTTTTCCGATCAAAGATTCTAGCATATGAATATATAATAGTTATTATTTTTGGGGACCGAATTGGATGAAAACGCTCCGGTCACCCCGAGAAACTATTCAAGCAAGAATATCGGAGATCATCGGCATTCAACAGAGCATGAAGAATCATATCAGAATATAATATCAGGAAAATTTCAGAAAAAGATATAAAACTATTAATAGGACCAGATGCAGGTATCGACCCGCCCCCATGAAACCCGGCATACGGGGGGAGGCGCGCCGACCGATCAAAAACGCAAAATAAGCCCCCTAAAATTTCTCAGATGACTTCAGGTATCACCCGCCCCCTGATCGGCCATCAGGGGGCGAATATGAGCCTGCGATCCTGGCCGCGTTCCGTGAAAAAACGGCGATCCTTTGAGATCTCAGGATCTCTTCATTTTGGGCCCGGATCAGCCCCCCCGGAACCCCATCAAAGCCCGATATGGCCGTATTTTCACCTGACCCGATCCGCCCCCTCCAGTTCAGGCACCGGACCGTACGCGGCCACATACCCGGCCACCGCATGCGGCGCCCCGATGAGGAGACGGCGGGCGGTGTGGTAGACACTTGGCTGTTTCCCGGGATCGACGGCCCGCATCACCGAAAGAAGCACGCCCACCAGCGGCGCCTGGTGCTCCTCGGCCATCCGGTCGAGGGCGCCGAAGACTTCGAGGGCGCTGACCGTGTTGTACTCGTTCACCCGGCCGAGGCGGCCGAGCACCCCGGCGAGATACTCCCGGCCTTCCGGCGTCTCAAGCGAGAGCCGCCGGTTCCTGGCAAATCGGCCGAAGAGTGCACGCTGGTCGTTGGACTGCTCGATGTGGAAGGACGGCGAGGCCGCCACCCGCTGCACCAGATCGAGGGCGTCAGGTGCGGACGAACCGGCGACGACGGCAAGGAAGGTCTCCCAGGAGACCGGGTGCTCCTTTGCCTCCGCCTCGAAGGCGTCGAGCACCGCACGCCGGTCAGGGGCCGAGGAGTCGAGGTACGCGGCGAAGGCCGCGATCCGGTCGGTGGCGCACGCCGCACCCTCGAACTGCTCCCTGACGAGTGCGTGGATCTCAGAGGTGTCGAGGGCGGCGAGCACCTGCAGGACGGCGTTCTTCACCTGCCGTGCCTTGATCGCCGCCGGACTCCGGTCGGCCGGCGCCGCGGCGTACCGGCGGTAGAGATCAAGAAGACGCTCCCGGTGAGCGGCCGCGATCCCCCGCAGCAGACGCACCCGGGCATCATGGAGGGCGGTGTACCGGTGGGCATACCGGGGATCGGTCACCGACTCGAAGATGGTGAGGAACTGCCCGCCCGCCCGACGCATCAGGTCGTCTTCGGCGGCGAGGTCGGCATAGAGCGTGCAGAACTCGGCCGACGGCACCGCCGCGGGGTCGGCAAGCAACCCGAGCATCTCGGCCTCCGCACACCGCTGGAAGGCAGAGAACCTGGCGATGAGGTCGGGGTCGGTTCGCGCCTGGAGGAAGAGCGCCGGGGGCGCGGCGTCGTCGGTCACCCGCCCGTAGAAGGTGTAGCCGCGGTTGACCGAGAGATAGGCAGGGGCGTCGACGTCCTCGAAGACCACCGTCTCGTGCCGTTCCCCGACCAGGTGCGTCTGCTCCGCGAGGTCGACGCCGTCTGCCCCGACCAGGGCCACGGTCAGCGGGAAGATCCAGGGCTCCGAACCCCCCTCCTGGTCGAGCGCGAGCGTGCAGGTGCGCTGCGCAGGATCGTACCGGTGCGTCACGCGCACCTCCGGGTACCCGGTCTGCTTCAGCCACCCCTCCGCCATCCCGGCAAGATCGCACCCCGCGACCTCCTCCATCGCCTCCAGCCAGTCCTGCCTCGAAGCGTTCCCGTGGGCAAACCGGCGGTGATATACCCCGAGCCCGCGGGCGAACATCTCTCTCCCCACCACCGTCTCGACCATCCTGACAAACTCAGGCGACTTCACATAGGTGACCCCGTTGATCAACTCGTTGGGATCGTTGAAGCCGTCCGGCTCGATGGGCATCGAGGCCGCCCCCTCGTCCAGGGCGAAGGTGCCGGTCTCGGGATCGACGAGGTCGAGGACCGTCTGGAGACGGGCATACTCCTCGCCGAAGAAGAACCCGAAGTGCTCGTTCTCCACATGCACCGTCACCGCCTCGTTGAGCCAGATCTCGAACGGCGTCTTCCCGGTCACCTCGGAGCCGTTGAGGTTGTGATAGTACTCGTGGACCTTCACCCGCACCATGTACTCGTAGGCCCGGTCGGTCATCTGCGGGAAGGGCATCAGGCGGTTGGTGGTGATGGTGGTGTTGCCGACATTCTCCATCCCGCCGTAGTCGGAGTTCTGCATCCCGATCTCGCGGTAGACCGTGCCGGTGTAGGCATACCCCGGCGTGATCCTCTTCACCTCGTCGGCGAGTTCGGCCCGTAACGTCGCGACGCGTGCCCCGTCCCCCGCCACCTTCGCGAGGTCGCGTTCACGGCACCGCGCCATCAACGCCCGGCGGCGAGGAAGATCGCGGAATTGGTCGGGGCCGGTGAAGAGATAGACCCAGAGTACCCCGTCGGCAAGCACCTCCAGTGCCTCCGCGGCGGCCGCGGGGTCCGCACCCGGCGGGGCGAGGAGTTCGAGGGCGAAGGTCCGGCCGTCCGGGTACTCGAACTCGCGCCTGAAGGTCGCGTACGTCCCGACGCCCAGGAAGAAAAGGTACGGGGCCATCGGCGTGACGGTGTTCTCGAAGGTGACGACCGTGCGACCGTTCCCATTCGGTTTCGGGGCCGAGAGCGGGTCGCCGTTGGAGATGATGTTGGTATAGCGTTCGTCGGCGATGACCGTCGTCATGTAGGTGCACTTGGCGGTCATGTCGTCGAAGCACGGGACGATCCGCTGGAAGCCCCACTGCTGACACTGGGTGATCTGGGTCGGCGGGGCGCCGGCCGGGGTCACGTCGTAGTACAGGCCCTCCAGGAGGTGGTCGGAGGGACGGCACCGGGTGCGGGTGAGCAGGTGAAGGTCGGCGCCGGCGGGAAGAGGCGCGTCGAAGGTGAAGGCCAGGAGGTGTCCCTTCGTGTCGTACTCGACGCGGGCCGGGACCTCCTCGCACGAGGCGGCCAGCACCTCGAGGTCGCGGGCATTCAGTTCCAGCCTCTCGACCGGAACGTCTCGCACCCGCAGGTGCATCCGCGACCCCACCTCGGTCACCTCGTCGCCGACCGAGATCATGAGGTCCATGTGAAGGATGTCGACCGGCAGCTCGCCGAAATCTTCAGGATAAAAGGTAAAAAGGCGCGTCATCAGACTCACCCAGGATTGGATCCTGGGAACTATTATCCTTGCCCCTGCCGGGGAGGAGTTCTTATGAGGATATGACTTCGGGTTCATAACGATTTACTATAGAGGTCATCCCAAGACTCTCCAACCCTCCCCCTCCCAGAAGATAGCAATGGATGTGGTGGGGATATTCTCCCCTTTTCGTTGCGCAACCATGCATTCATGCCTTCCAACACCATCGCGCCGGGGGCTCTGCCCCCGGCGCGTATATTGAGGGAAGGCACGCCGATCAGAGAGGCCGCCCTCAATTGCAGAATCTTCCCCCCCATCTCGCACCGGGGGGCGAATGCCCCCCGGAACCCCTCTGCTATTCAGTGGTCCCATGTCCTTTGTTATCGTGGGGAACCACGAGAGGTCTATACTACCTACATCTCTTCATATTTACGGGACTGAGCCTCAAACCGTCGTTCCCCTCACGAGATCGTCACATCGATCCAATAATAGTTCCCGCGGTACTCGACGTACCGGTCAGGTACTTCAGCGGTCCGCGTGAATCTTTCGATAAATTCTCTGGCTTCTTGTGGGTCTTTGATCTTCCCCTCGGCACGGAGTTCTCCGGTAGGAAATGAATCTTCAGTTTCCAGGATCTGGAGTGCCGGATATTGTCTGAGGTCTTCGTCGGTGAGGTGGACGACGGTTCCGTTTCTGGCCTCGCTTTCATTGACCACGTGGGCGCAGACCAGATATGCACCCTCCCCGGTGAGGCCGACGATGAAGCCCAGAATATATGGAATGAGGATGATGATCCCGAGGCCGAGGATCAAGATCAGCGCAATCTTGTAATACGGTACTTTCTCTTCCTGTGGGGTTGGCATTTTATCTTTCCCTGCCATGATGGTAAAAGAAAAATTATTTTTTTATGCCCTTCATATGATGTTAACCTTTAACATCTAATCTGAGCATAATCCTTAACTTCTAACTTTGCGGCCTGAATGCTCTTTGCGTTGTCATGTGTGGCGTCGCCATGGTAATTATCTGATGAAAACTCATATGTATTGGCACCTTCAACGAAATTGCTCCACATGACTGTTCGGTGATACAGTCCAAGATCCCACCAACTGTAGGCCTGGTTATCTCCTCCTGTATTCTCATGATTTGCATCGAAAATATGGCCCAGTTCATGAATGGATATGCATCTTCGGCCGTGTTGTGAGCCAGTATAAAATGCGTCATCTTTCACCATTTGTGCCCATGCGTATCTACGGTAATCAATATGCTCTGCTCTAAAGCCCCATGCTAAACCCTGTATGCCGTCATTTTTGTCATATCCTCCAAGGTAGAGTGCAATATCTGCGGAATTATCGTTTAGATAGGTCGGAGGGAAATGATCTTTGAACATTTGGAGTGGATAGGTTGTTTTTCTTTGATCATTGGAGAGATCGTACCTTTTTGAGTCGTCATATTTTGCGACACAGAGAGACACTTTTATATCATCTCTACCGAAGTGCTGGTTTGCTGTAGCAATAATATCCTGTGCAGTTACTTTCCAGTTTGTACCTGCAAAATTGTAAAATCCGTTATCAGTAGCGAGGAGTATGTTGACGGTCGCTATTTGATCTCGATCCGTCGTCTTCTGTTTATCAAGGATCTCCCGGACAGCAGTTGAAGAAAGGACACCAGAAGGTGCTGGTAGGGGGCCTTCATCGATCATTACTGGTTCTGAGTCTTTAACGTCTTTTGAACTGTAAATTATATGCAATGGGGATTTTTTTTCTTCTGTTCTTGTGTGGGGTTCAACGGGAATGATCCAGAAAGTTTCATCTCCCAAGGTTACACTCCCTATGATTGCATCATCGGAAATGGTAATCAGGACGTTGCTGTTTTTCATCCCCTGGATTGTACCTTCATATGAATCTATTCCGTCATCGATCTGTTCGAAATTCATTCGGGCAAGGGTTGTGTCATAGGTTGTTCCATTTATTCGTAATGGGAGAATTGATCGCACTTTCTTGTTTAGAGTAGTATGATCAAAGGTAACAAGGTCGTATTTCTGTACGTTGGTGGGTATCAATAGTTCTTCAGGGTGTTCAATTGTGTCTGCTGTTAAATCTGAAGAGGATTCTTGACATGGGATAACATATGTACACCCTTCAAATTCAAATCTCAGATCATTCTCAAGAGATTTATTCTGTTCTAGATCCAGTCTTTCTGCACTCACAGGTGCAAGCACCATGCACACTAGCAACAAGCTGGTGAACAAAGTGGATGAATACCATTGTCTTGTTCGTTCCATGTTCGGCAACTCCTTTCGGATAGTTTCCTCAGGCATGGCGTAGGTTTTACATGGACGAACCTCATACATCACCATGCCTCAGGGCTACATGGGAGTCTGGGGAGGTTGGAATCCAGAACCCAGACTTCTATGGGACACATTTTGATGTATCCACTTTCCCAGTTGGATATAATGTAATATATAATTTCTAATCAGATCAGCTAATTGTTGGAGGATTTTTCGGTTATTGAGGTCATCCAAAAACTCTCCGGCCGTATCCACACAGAATATAGTGATGGACGATGGTTAAGAGATCCTCACCTCTTTGGAGCGCGACCATGCATCCGTAGCCTTTCCAAACGCTTGCACCGAGGGGCGCTGCCCCCGAGAACACCACATGAAGAGGTCATCCCAAAACTCTCCGGGCCTGACATGTGATCTGAAGATGTTTCTGAAGTACGGCGTCGTTCAAGTGATTGCTGCCGCCCCACCCCAATCCTCGCCGTGGGGGGGTCCGGGGGGTCTCCCCCCGGCGGGAGAAAACAGATTAACAGTCCTTGTCCTTCTGGTGGGGCGGCACGTCTGATCATTCTATCACGCCTTCCCACATCTTCACGCCGGGGGCGCTGCCCCCGGATCCCCGGGATGGCGATTGAAACGAGGAAGGCAGAGGAATAATCGCTGAGAATAGTCTCGATCCCGTGATTTATCGAACCACGGCTACTTCCGGGATATGCTCAAAGATTATACATGGAAGGAACCATCGAAGATCCTGAAGAGAAGAGTATCATCCCCCGCCTTATGCTGAGAAGGAGGGACCGGGGAGCGGCACACCCCCCGACAGAATCGATCCTTATTTTATCTATGTTGCAGGAGTGCCTTGACCCGTCCGAAGGGAACGTCGGGTGCCGCAATGAGACACAGAACACCGTCGTCATCGTCGGTGACCAGGAAGGTTCCGGACCTGGTCTCAAGCGTGAAGTCAGAGACCGCACCGATCCCGAGGACGTCCGCAAGGTCGCGGGCGGTTCCTAAGGCCGAACAGAGCGCATGCTCGTCCAGGTCGGCAGGTCGCCGTCCGGCAAGGACCTCAAGCCCTCCGGCACCGCACCTGCCCACCATCATGATCCCGGCATCAGACCACGACGGAACTGGTGGCGGCCGGCTCTGGACCGGTGGAGCGGCCACCGGCGTCGGCTCGGCCTTCCGGCCTGCGATCTGGACGCCATGCTCCGTGCACCATTCCCGGGCGGCCGAGAACTCCTCCGTCGTATACCGACAGAGGGTCAGATCGACCGCCTCTTGAGAGAGGAGATATTCCCGGGCCGCGTTGCCGCGCAGGACCACCCCGCCTGACCTGAACCAGTAGGCGAGCACCTCGCCCTTCCTGACCAGGAGAAACCCGTTCCCTCCCTGGACCTCAACCGCAACCTTCCCGACGAACTTGCCGGTGTGGGAAAATATCCACGTGAGCGGGGCCTGCATCGTGCCAAGACTGGCTCCTTCAGGGAGTTCCACTGTCATACCACTGATGTAATCAATTCTATGTTCTTCTTCATCTCGTATCTGACCCGCCCCTGATTGGCGCCCGGGCCGAGAAGGACCGCAAGCACCGAACCGTCCTCGATGGGCATGACCAGGAGACTTCCCGTCGTCCCCTCCACGATGGCCCCGCCATACCGCTCGGTCTCCAGTCCGCCGGCGAGCCGGTCCCAGGAGGAGGCCGCCCCATGAATCAGGGGGGCGGCACCGTCCCAGTCTGCCTCGCCGGCCTGACCGAGCACCTCGCCCTCAGGCCCGACCAGGGCGGCACCGACCGCCCCGCCGACCAGCAGTTTTTTCAGAACAAAGGTGAGCATTCCAACCATCAAAAAACCTCTTCAATGCCCGAAAGTTCCAGAATCCTCTTTCTAAGCCGGGTGGCGGCCTCGGTGCTGAGGACCGGCGTCACCGCCGCGTGGCAGGCCTCTGCCAGGGCGGGGAGGTCGGCCCGGGTCAGCCCGGACGGACTCTTCTTCAGTGTCTTCTTCGCACACCTGGAGAGGAGATACCCGGCCGAAGGGCCGATCTCCTCCTTCAGCGCCGCGAGTACCTCGTCGTCCAGCGGCATCCAGGGACCACCTCACTCGTTGTCTTCACGGGCAAGGGCGTCGAGGACCCGGTACGAGTTGATCATCCTGTTGAAGGATGCGGCGAGGTCCCCGATCTCGTCGTTGCTCATGACGTCGACCTCTGCTTCTTTGAGGTCGCCCATCGAGACGTGTCTGGCCACCTCGGAGAGTTGCGTGATAGGACTTGTGATGCTGCTTGCAAGGAAGAAACTCCACATCACCACGATCGCAAGAGTCGCCAGGGTCAGGACAAAGACCGTCCCCTGGAGACCAAGGACTTCCACAATCCCTCCGGTGTCTCCCGCCGCCATGATCCCGAGCAGGATGACCGGGATCACCGCGACAAAGAGCATGCTCGCGAAGAGTTTGTAGAAGATGGGGATCTGGAGGGTGAGGCTCCTTCCCCGTGTGCCGGACTTGGCCATACCTTCCATGGAAGATTATTCTGCAGTTTAGTATTTAAAAATTCTGAATTGAGTTATCGGCCCACAGTGCATTCAAACCCAAATCAAAAATAATTTCCGGCGGCCCCGCTGCATCCAGGGATTGAGAACCACGGAAATAAGAGGAGAGAAAAAGAAGAAATACGGAGATCACTCTGCAGCAGGGTTTTCCTGGTCTGCATGCCAGGAACGCCCCACCAGGGAGAGGACCGCGGGCATCACGATGATCGCGCCCAGCAGTGAAAAGCCGACCGTGATCACGGTGACGACACCGAAGTTCTGGATGATGTTGAAGGCCGAGAGGATCAGTGCCGAGAAACCGAAGACTGTCGTCATGCCCGAGACCGTGATCGCCGTCCCGATCTGGGAGACGGCCTGCTGGATCGCGTCGTAGACGTCGGCACCCTTCTCGCGCTCCTCGTAGAAGCGCTCCATGATCAGGATGGTGTACTCAGAGGCCACCCCGATGGTCATCGAACCCAGGACGGCGGTGAGCGGAGTGTAGTCGATCCCGAGGATGTACATGATCAGCCCGTTCCACCCGACGATCATCATGATCGGGATCAGCGGGGAGGCCGCCTTCCCGATCCTGCGGTATATCAGGAAGAGGAACCCGAGGATGAGCCCGAAGCCCAGGAGCGTCATCTGAGTCTTGCCCTTGGCGATATCGTCGATGAGTGCAGTGAAGAGTTCGAGGGTGCCGGTGGGGTCGGCGACGATCCCTGCCGGCGGTTTGTCCCAGGCGATGTCCTGACGAACTTTATTGACAAAACTCTGCGCGTGCTCCATCTCCATATCGGTCAGGGAGAACTGGATGACCGTCTCCATGTTCCCGCGCAGGTACTTCGCCTTCTCGGCCTCAGGGATCCGGTCCAGCACCGCGGCGACCTCGGCGTCGGTGCCGGGCAGGACACCGTTGTTGTATTTCTGGATCAGCGTGACGATACTGGTCGCGCCGGTGATCTCGGCATTCTCCTTCACCTCGGATTGCTCGAACCGCTCGATCCATTCCAGACTGTCAAGGCTGGTGACGTCGTCGCCCCTGATATAGAGGGGCAGCGTCTGGGTCGATCCCATCGTGCGCGTGATCTTCTTGAGGTCGACGACCGCCGGCATATCAGAGGGAACGAAGGTCTGCTCGTCGGTGCTGATCTTGATCTCGCCGTCCATCTCGACCCCGACGAAGGCGACGAGCCCAAGGATGAGGAGGATGGGGACCGGGTTCTTTGCGATCTTCACGGCCAGACCACCGAGGAAGGAGTTATACGCGTCCATCCTCCCGCTTGTGGGGGCCTCGACCTCTTTTTTCGGGCGGTACTTGATGAGCACCCCGAAGGTCGGAACGATGATGAGGGCCGCAAGATAGCACATCACCACGCCGATGACACAGACCAGGCCGAAGCTCTGCACCATCGGGACCGGGGAGATCCACATCGCCAGGAACCCCATCGAGGTCGCGACCATCGCATACAGGACCGAGGGGCCGGTCTTCGTGATGGTGGTCACCACCGACTCGTCGACCGGCGCCCGCCGCCGCTCCTCCTCGAACCTGGAATGGAACTGGATCGCATAGTCGATGCCGATCCCGATGAGCACCGGGAAGGCGCCCATCGTCGCCATGTTGATCTTGATCCCGGTCAGGCCCATCAGCCCGAAGGTGAGGATGAGGCCGGTGGCGACGATGAAGACCGGGAGGAAGCGGTACCTCACGTGGGAGAAGAGGAGGCCGACGGCAAGGATCATCAGGAGCATCGCCGCACCGATGAGGACACCCATCGAAGAGCCCATCTCTTCCTTCATCTGCTGGGCGAAGGCCGGATCCCCGCTGACCGTCACCTGGACACCAGGCGGTGGGTTGGAGATGGCCACCGCCGAGTCGATGGCATTGAGAACGTTCTCCCTGACGTCGGAGGAGACTCCGGGATCGAGGGTGATGATCCCGATGGTCATCATGTTGGAGGGGACGTAGCGGTCCATGATCTCCTGGGGCACTCTCGCCTTGGCCTGCTGCACCTCGCCGTCCGAACGGGGCAGGACGCCGCCGTTGACCTGTTTGACCATGTCGACGATGCTCTGCGTCGAACTGACATAGCGCTCGTCCCCGATGTCCTCCTGGAGGGTGTCCAGGTATTCGAGGACCTGAGGATTGAGCACATCGTCGGTCTCGACCAGTAGCATGATTTTGTCGGACATGAACGAGTCCGAGTACTTGTCGTAGAGCATCCCGCGGGTCGTGGACTTGTCCAGGTAGGTGTCCGACCCGGTCTCCATCGAGATGAGACTCATCCCATAGAAAGAAACGAGGAGGAGCATCACGAAGAGGCCGGCGACCGTGGCGGGGTGTTTATTGATGGTTTCTGCGATTGTCTGATAGGGGGACTTCACACCTCGACCTCCATATTAACTCACTATGTCTGCTCCAGAGATGCATAAACTATTTGTTGCGATTGAGACAACACAACTCAGGGGAGGAGGCGGGGAAGGACCGGGGACCGGCCATCCCTATCGAGAATATCAGGATGTGCCCTGGGCTCTGTATGAATCACCCATGATGCGAGATCACGCCTCAAGCATACCTGCGAAAATGTCTCGTCGTTCGATCGCTCATATCAAGACCGGAGAATCAGTAGAGACCTCGCCCCATCGCCGTCCCTCATGATCATCAACGCCGCCTGAGGGGGCCCAATCTTCGGGGTCGCGGCGGTAGGGGCGGGTGCGGCGATTGATCAATATGCCGTCCCTCTTCGCCGGGTCTTTTCCGCCGTCTCGCGTGAGGATAGGGCGGGGGGCGGCAGGGAACGCGTGATTTCGCTGAAGAACGATCGGCTCTCTTCCGTCCCGCTCCTATCCTGGGAGTCATGACAGCAGGACGCCGTGGTGATCAGAATCTTCCGTTCCTCCTCATTGGATCTGTTCTGCCGTCTCGCGAGAAGATAGGACGGGGAACGGCACGGGGCGCGTGATCCCGCTGAAGAATGATCGGCTCGCTCCCGTCCCGCTCCTATCCTGGGGGTCATGATAGCGGGACGGCGTGGTGATCAGAATCTTCCGTTCCTCCTCCCCGGATCTTTCCTGCCGCCTCGCAAGAGGATAGGGCGGGGGACGGCACGGCCCTGAGTTTGTCTCTGGCGTTTTGCCGCAAGTCGATGAGCGGGGATCTGCGGCGTGGCCATCGCACTTTTATCTTCGGGGTCGGGACGACAGAAAAGCGTAGTGATCAGAATTGACCATCCACCCTCCACCGAATCGATTCAGCCGTCCCGCCCAGACCCTGAAAAGATGAAGATTTCTCCAGAGCCGTCCCTTCAGAGATTCGCCCGGAGCGTTATCGATCCATTTCTCGTAGATGTTTCACCGCGCTCAATGACGGCACCGTCTTTCTCGATACTGACGGAGAGCATTGCATCGTCGTCGCCGGTTTTCTGGAGACCCAGACGGATCAGTCCGCTCACATCGCCCGGGTAATAGATCTCATCATCGCCGAATCCCTCAATGGCGGTATAATTTCCATCAACGTCGTACCAGCCCTTCCACCTCTCTTCAGAGGAGACCGTGATCTTCACACCGCTTCTGAAGATGAGATCAGGTTCCACGTCATATGAGACCGACACAGCGCCGTTCGGTTCGGACGTGCTGTTCATGGCAAGATCCCTCAAATGAGCATCGTGGATGCCGACGGTCAGAGAATTATTTGAAGCATCCAGTTTCCGTGCTCCCATCCGTACGGCCAGATCACTTGCATTATAGGAGAACACCTGCCACCCGGACCCGTTCACCTTGCGTATCCCCTCGGCCGAAGGGACCTCCGCCTCCCACGGTCCGCCATACCGCACGCTCAAGAGATACTCCTTCGGACCGTCGGTGTGAGATTTCAGTTCGTACCGGCCGGTCGGAATATTGCAGGCGAAGACAACCATTCCGTTCGGCACCGAGGTGTTCCCTTCCACGAGCAATGTTTCTCCGCGAGAGAGGGAGACCACCATTTTGTCCGCAGAACTCCCGGTCTTCTGGAGCGTACATACGACGTCGTTATGATCTGTTCCCAGGGGGACGGTGGCAGGCCCTTCGCCGGAGAGGGAGACCACCTCGCCACCGTCAAGGACGCAGGACCCGTTCCATGCTCCTTCGGTTGCGACTTTGAGTTCGACGGATTCCGAGAGACACCCGGAGATGAAAAGCATCGATAGAAGGAAGAATGTCAATAATGTTACTTTGAATCTCATTGATTCCACATGGGGAATGCAATAGATAACCCTTTGTATATTTTATCCCAGAGGGATTCATAAAATCCCGGCTTTGTAGAATTCACCATGAACCCGCGGCTCAAACATACGGGATGAAAATTTCTCGTCACTTGATCCCTCTTTTTCAAGACTGAAGAGCAGGTGAGGATCGTGTTCACTCGCCGCCCCCGCCTATCTTCGTCGTGGGGGGTTCCGGGGGGTGCAACCCCCCGGCGCGAGACGGCAATGAAGACTCTACGATCGGGACGGCACGTTGGATCATCATGCATTCCCATATCCTTGCGATGGGGGGGAAGGCAGAGGCCTGATCATGCGGGAGATGTATCCGCAATCTTCGTATCGGTCCAGAAGGTGTTTGGTGGATTCAAATCCTTATGCAAACTCAAAGGGATGATCTTCGCGATCATTTTCATGGTAAAACCTCTTGCTGAATATCTCTGCGGGGGGCTCGCCGCCCCCCGGTCCCCCCGCATCACGATAGGGGGTGGACTGCAACCCCCTCTCTGTGGTCATCTCTCCGCCTTCCCGACCGATCTTCATCCCGGGGGTACGGAGGCGTTGCCCCCGGTACAAGCATGAGGGAAGGCGATGGATTCAGCTCACAGGGAGGTCGTGGTGATGAAAAGAGGATGTTTTCTACAGAGCCTATCCCAGAACTTCTCTGACCTTGATGGGTGAGTGGAAAATGTTTCTGAAGCACGGTGTCGTTCAAGAGATTGTTGCCGCCCCGCCCCAATCTTCGTCGTGGGGGGTCCGGGGGGGTCTCCCCCGGCAGGAGAGAGCAAGAAAACATGCTTTATTCTCTCTGTGGGCGGCACGTCTGATCGGTCTGACATCAGGCGAGGCGAGAGTACCTATGGGATACCCTCTTTCTAAAAACATCTTAGAAGTGAGTGCGAGGGGAGCGATTCGAACGCTCGAACTCCTACGAGATTAGGCCCTGAACCTAACGCCTTTGACCTGGCTCGGCAACCCTCGCGTTATTACCTATTGTCGCTCCTCGAAAATAAAGATATTGGCCCGATGCCCCCTCCGACCCGGCACAACCCCCCTGAAACCGGAGGGAGAGAGAGGAGGAGGGGAACTGAGACCGCATGGTGGAAGAGCGCCAGACGCGCCGGGGAGGCGATCCGGGCGAGGGGATCTGTCAGATTATGCGCCAATACCCGGAGCACGCAACGTATCATAAAGATTTCCAGTTAGTATTATAGTGCGAGGAGATGCACCCATATATAATGGATGATTCAAGGTACGAGTCACTGAAGATCGAAAACATCGTTGCATCCGGTGTCATCGCAGATTCCATCGATCTGGGCGAGGTCTCCCAGAAGATCCCGAACTGCGAACTGAACACCAAGCGGTTCCCGGGCGCGGTCTACCGGATCACCAAGCCGAAGATCGCATCCCTGATCTTCTCCTCAGGCAAGGTCGTCCTGACCGGGATCAGGAACAAGCAGGACCTCTACGACGGGCTCAACATCATCGTCTCCTCCCTCAAGGAAGCGGGGGTCGACACCTACGACGAGCCCCAGGTCGGGATCACCAACATCGTCTGCTCGTACGACATCGGCAGGTACATCAACCTCAACAAGGTCGTCATCACCCTCAACCTCGAGAACATCGAGTACGAACCCGAGCAGTTCCCCGGCCTCGTCTACCGCATCAAGGACCCGAAGATCGTGGCTCTCCTCTTCTCCTCAGGCAAGATCATCCTCACCGGCGGGAAGAACCTCGAAGACATCAAGCGCGGCCTCGACTTCCTCGAGCAGAAACTCGAGAGCATCATGTGAAGGCCGGTCACCAGAACCTGCGGGTGAGGACATAGTTCCTCTCCGCCTTCAATATTTCCCGGTAAAAACGTTCTTCGTCCCGTGACCGCGCAAGGATCCGTGCGGCGGTCTCGGGACCGACCCCGCGCGCGGCGAGGGCGACGACGGCCGGTTTCCCATAGGAAAGAACGAGGTTTGCGTTCTGCAAAAACCGTTTCTCGGCCGCCCGCTCCTCCGCACTCTTCTCCTTTTTCTTCATGGCGCGGGCCGTCTCCTCCTCCCAGGGTTTGAGGGCGGCGACGAGGCGGGCCGAACACTTCGGGCACTGCGGCGTCTCCGCCACCCGCTCGACGCGCGTCCTGCTCGTCCACGCCCTGCAGTGCATGCAGAAGAGGACCACCTGGTCGCCGGCAAGACGGCGCTTGAGCGTGGAGATGACGGCGTGGTCGATGGACGGCGGCGGGATGAGGTCGCGCGACGAGGAGAGCCCCTCGGCCCCGATCGCCGACAACCGCCCGACCTCGACGGCGACCTCCCTGGCCTGCACCGCTCTGAAGACCCCGGCGGCCTTCTCGACGTCCATGTACGCCCTGAAGAGTTCGTTGTAGGCCTCGTCGGCGACGACCGTATCGTTGAAGGTATCCAGCAACCGGTGGAGACTGAACTTCTCGTAATCGGCGTCGGCGTCGATGGCCCCGAACTTCTTGGCCACCTGGACGAGTTTCCACTTGAAGAGTGAGGTGTGGCGGAGGGCGAGGCGGAGGATCCCTTCCACATGCGCCGGGTCGGTGGCGAGGAGGAGGTCGCGGACGTCGGCGGCCCGCACCCCCTTCGGCAGCCTGAGCACCGATCTATATGCCCCGGCCTCGGTCCCGACCGAGGTGCCAGTCCGCGCCGAGATGAGCACCGAGAGCACTCTTGCGATCGCCTCGTTCGCCCGGTGCCCGGCGCAGATGTTGCAGACCACGCCCTCGTCCGAGTCCTCGACGGTGATGAGACGGTCGGTCGGGACCTGCGCCCCGTTCGTGTCCATCCGCGCGAACATCTCGCCGGCGAAGGCGATCGCGTCGGCGTCCGGGGTGTAGGCCGCGAGGTCCCGCGTCCGCCGCAGCGCCCCCACCTCCTGCGCCACTTCGTACGGCACCGGGATCTGCTCGCCCTCCCATGAAGGGAGTTCGCCCCGCGCCTCCCGCGCCGGTTCGACGGTGAGTTTTCCCTCCTCGAAATCGAGCACCCGCCAGAGTTCGCCCCGCGTGATGAAGACCGCGCCGGTGTGGAGGGAACTGACCACAAACGACTCGTCCAGCGTCCCGACCGTCCGCCTCGCGACGATGTCGAAGACCGGGACCTTGCGCTCGTCATGGATCATCGAGAGGTTGGAGAAGAGGTACCGCCGGGCGCGGCCCGTCGTGACCACCCGCGTCGCCGGCCCCTCGCCTTCGAGCCTGATCAGGCGGTGATCGACCATCTGGTTGCAGACTTTCTCCAGGAGCGGGCCCGCGTCCTCGAAACATCCCGAGCGTTCGACGATCTCGCGGATCGTATTCAGGGGCACCTCGCCGTACTCCACCGCCATCGCGTCGACGGCATTCGCGAGGACGTCGGCGGCGTTGGCGTACGGCTCGATCTTCTCCACCGCGCCGGCCCGCGCCCGGCGGATGATCGCCAGGGACTCAAGGAGGTCGTCGAAGCCGGTGGCGATGACCGTGCCGCGCGAGACGGCGTGAAGCTGGTGGCCGGCGCGGCCCACCCGCTGGACCAGTCGCGCCACTTCCCTGGGGCTCCCGAACTGGAGCACGTGGGCGATGTGCCCGATATCGATCCCGAGTTCCATCGAGGAGGTGCAGATGAGCGCCCGCACCGCCCCGACCCTGAACCGGTCCTCGGCATCGATCCGCACCTCCTTCGAGAGCGAACCGTGATGGACCTCGACGTCCCCGCGCTCGTGGAGGGCATGGCCCAGCGCCTCGGCGGTCACCCTGGTGTTCACGAAGACCAGGGACGAGGGTTCGGCCCCGACCATCTCCTCGACGCACTTCGCCTGTTCCTCGAACTCGCCGGCGCAGCACCGCACCCCGAGGTCGAGGTGCTTCGCGACCGGCACCTCCACCAGGGTGAAGGGCCGCGCCCCGCAGAGGAAGCGCCCGATCTCGTCCGGGTTCCCGACGGTGGCCGAGAGCCCGATCCGCTGGAACTCCCCGGCGTACTCACGGAGACGTTCGAGGGCCACCGCGAGCTGGGCGCCCCGCTTGTTCCCGGCGAGTTCGTGGACCTCGTCGACGACGACGTGGGTGATCTGTTCGAGATGTTTTCTGAGCCGCTTGCCCATGAAGAGGGCCTGCACCGTCTCCGGGGTGGTGATGAGCAGGTCGGGCGGGTGGAGGGCCTGTTTTCTCCTCTCATTCTGCGGGGTGTCGCCGTGTCGCACCCCGACCGTGAGCCCCAACCGCTCGCACCACCAGGTGAGACGGCCCAGGATGTCGCGGTTGAGGGCGCGCAGAGGGGTGATGTAGAGCGCCCTGAACCCGGGGCCTGGGGAGGAGAGAAGGGTGTTGAAGACCGGGAACATCGCGCTCTCGGTCTTCCCGGTCCCGGTCGGGGCGATGAGCACCAAGTGCTCTCCCGCAAGGAGCGGCGGGATGGCTCCTGCCTGCGCCTCGGAGAGCGTTTCAAACCCCCGATCCTCGATGAGCGCCCGCACCTCCGGCCTGAGGAGTTCAAGCACGTCGCTGTTCTCTGATCTCTCCGAAGGTCCCGATATAGGTCCCGTCACGCAGCCATACCTCGGCATGTTCTTCGTCGATGCACCGTGCCAGCGGGCCGAGCCCGCTCTCCGGGAGGTCGAGGACGTCCACACCCCCCGAGAACTCGCAGGCCGCGGGGACCGCGAGGAGACGCGTCCCCTCGTACTCGCCGGTGAGCGGCGTGTACAGATAGGCAGGTTCGGCCCGGAGCGAACACCCCACCTCGTCGCAGAGCGTCACCGCCGGGTGAAGGTGGCCGGCCACGACCAGGCCACCGCGGAGGGCGGGCGCCGGGTGGGTGTGGCCGTGGAGGTATCCAACCCCGTCGATGACCGTCCCGTCCGCGGGGAGGAGTTCGTCCTCATCCAGGAACCTGGCGATCCCGCCGTCGTGGTTGCCGGGGAGGACCCGGAGCGGAGCCCGCGCCCGCACCGCCTCGAAAACTTTCGGGAGTTCGGCGAACTCCTGCCTGCTCGTCAGCGGGACTGAATGTTTCACGTCGCCGAGGAGGAGGACGAGGTCGGGGTCCGCCTCCTCGATGGCGGCGATGAGTCTCTCGGCCCGCGCGCGGCTCCTGCTCTGCACATGCACGCCCGCCCTCGCGAGCCCCGACTCGATCCCGAAGTGGAGGTCGGCGACGACGAGCACCCGCTGCCGGCACCCCTCGACGAGGAGGGCCGGGAGGTCGGGGAGAAAGTGCGGCCGCATCAGATCAGCCTGACCTGCCCGGTCGAGGGCATGTAACACTCGCCCTCGGCCATCAACGCCTCGATCGCCGCCTCGGCCTCGGCCTGCCCGATGCCCCGCTCCCCGGCCGCCGCGACCAGGTCGGCCTCTGCCGCACGCCGGCCCGGCGCCTCTTCGAGCAGCGAGATGACGAGGGCGCGGGCGTCGAGGGGCGCCGCCCCCGTCCCGTCGCCCTCGTGCACACTTTCGAGAGCGTCCTTCACCATCTGCAGGAGTTCGGCGAGCACGTCGGGCGTCAGGGCATAGCGTTCGACCGCGGCGAGCGCGTCGGGGTCGGCGCCCTCATCGGAGAGAACGGCCAGCACCGCCTCGGCCCTGGAGAGCGTGAGGTCCGCGGTCCGCAGCACCCAGGTATCGCGCACCTGCCGGGCGGCCAGCACCACGGTCTCGGGCACCAGCGACGGCCCGCCCTCGTCGGGCACCGGTCTCCCGGTCACCGCCACGAAGGCCGGGACCTCCATCGCCTGCAGGGCGGCCGCCGCCTCGCTCTCCCGCCACCCGGCAGAGAGGAGCAGTGTTCCCGTCGGGTCGGCCACCCTGGCACAGACCCGCCCCTCCCCGGTCCAGACGGCAGTGAGGGCCCCGGCAAAGAAGACCCGCCGCCCACACGCACCGGTCGGAGAGAGGAAAGTACCGCCCTCGAAAAACCGCGTCCTCGCGAGTTCTCCGGCGAAGAGACGCACGGCCGGCTCGAGCCCGCCAGACGGTCCGCTCCGCTCATTCATGGAATGATCGTGTACCCCCTCCGGTAATAAAGATCAGGATGAGAGCATTATTCTTGGGGCGGAGACAATGACACTGTAATGGAGGGCAACAGCACCATCTGGATCGAGAAGTACCGTCCGCAGACGCTCGCCGATATGGTGGGCCAGGCGGAGATTGTCGAGCGGTTGAGGTCGTACGTCAGGAGCGGCGACCTGCCTCACCTGCTCTTCACCGGTCCGGCCGGGGTCGGCAAGACCACGGCGGCGGTGGCCCTCGCAAAGGAGTTCTTCGGCGAGACCTGGCAGATGAACTTCCGGGAACTGAACGCCTCCGACGAGCGGGGGATCGACGTCGTGCGCAACCAGATCAAACAGTTTGCCAGGACCTCCCCCCTCGGCGGCGCGACCTTCAAGATCCTCTTCCTGGACGAGGCCGACGCCCTCACCACCGACGCCCAGGCGGCGCTGCGGCGGACCATGGAGAACTACGCGATGACCTGCCGGTTCATCCTCTCCTGCAACTATTCTTCCAAGATCATCGACCCCATCCAGAGCAGGTGCGCCATCTACCGGTTCAAACCCCTGGACGGGGGCGCCGTCGCCGAGCAGGTGCGGCGGGTCGCGGAGACCGAGGGGATCGAGATCACCGAAGGAGCGGTCCTCGCGATCACGGAGATCGCCGAAGGCGACATGAGAAAGGCGCTCAACGCCCTGCAGGGCGCGGCGATCCTCTCCACCGCGATCGACGAGACGATGGTCTACGAGACCACCTCCACCGCCCGCCCCGAGGAGATCGCCGAACTCCTCGACCTCTCGATGACCGGCGACTTCGCCGGGGCACAGGGCGCGCTCAGGTACCTGATGCGCGACCGCGGGATCGCCCCCAACGAGGTGATCAACCAGTGTTTCAAGGCTGTCGTCAGGGGCGAGATGCCGACCGCCCTTAAGGTCGCCTACATCGACCACCTCGGCGAGGCCGACTTCAGGATCTCCGAAGGGGCCGACGCCGAGATCCAGATGGAAGCCCTCGTCGCCCTCTTCGTCCTCTCGGCGCAGAAACAGGCGTAAAGAGGTGCACGACCCACTCCCCCACCACCGAGGAGGTACATGGCAGACAGAGAGTATGCAGACGTGACCGACGTCGTCGCCGACTGGGAGAAGTTCCTCAAGCGACAGTACAACAAGAAAGAGCGGGTCGAACTCGCCAAGGAGTTCCCGCACAAGCGGTCCCTCTACATCGACTACCGGAACCTCGAGGCCTTCGGGCGGCGGGGCCTGGCCCTCGCCGACCAGCTCGTCGAGAAGCCCGAGAAGGTGATGGCCGACGTCAAGGACGCCCTGGTCAGACTCGGGATCATCGGGGAGAAGGACCGCCGGCGAGTCCATATCAGGTTCACCAACCTGACCAGGAAGACGAAGATCCGGGACATCAGGTCCAACCAGATCAACACCTTCGTCGCCGTCGAGGGGATCCTCAGGAAGACCACCGAGGTGAGGCCCAGGATCACCGCCGCGGTCTTCAAGTGCCTGGAGTGCGGGACGATCACGCCCCCCTACCCGCAGAGTTATGGGAAATACCAGGAGCCCTTCCGGGTCTGCGCCCAGTGCCAGAAGAAGACGCCCCTCGAACTCGTCCCCGAACACTCCACCTTCGTCGACGCCCAGAAACTCAGGATCCAGGAATCGCCTGAGGGCCTGCGGGGCGGCGAACAGCCCCAGACCATCGATATCGACGTCACCGACGACCTCACGGGCTCGTCGGCGCCCGGCGACCGCGTGGTGATCAACGGGATCCTCCGTTCGTTCCAGCGGGTGAACGGCGGGACCAAGTCCACGCTCTTCGATATCTATGTCGAGTGCAACGCCATCGAGGTGGCCGAGAAGGAGTTCGAGGAGGTGAACATCTCAGAGGAGGACGAGGCCGAGATCCATGAACTCTCGCAGGACGATAAGATCTACTCCAAGATCGCCCGCTCCATCGCCCCGACGATCTACGGCAACACCGACGTGAAGGAGGCGGTCGCCCTCCAGCTCTTCGGCGGGATCCCCAAGGAGATGCCTGACGGTTCGCACCTCCGCGGCGACATCCACATGCTCCTGGTCGGCGACCCGGGGATCGCCAAGTCCCAGCTCCTCCGCTATATCGTGCAGCTCTCCCCGCGCGGGATCTACACCTCCGGCAAGTCCTCCACCTCGGCCGGGCTGACGGCGACGGCGGTCAAAGACGAGTTCGGCGACGGCAGATGGACCCTTGAGGCCGGGGCACTGGTCCTCGCGGACATGGGTATGGCGGCCGTCGACGAACTGGACAAGATGGACAAAGAGGACCGGAGCGCGTTGCACGAGGCGATGGAACAGCAGACGGTATCCATCGCCAAGGCCGGGATCACCGCGACGTTGAAGTCGCGCTGCGCTCTGCTGGGTGCGGCGAACCCGAAGATGGGTCGCTTCGACGAGTACGCCCCCATCGCCGAGCAGATCAACATGCCGCCCTCCCTCCTCTCGCGTTTCGACCTCATCTTCATCATGACCGACAAACCCGACTCGGCGCGGGACATGGCCATCGCCGAGCACATCCTCAAATCCCACTCGGTCGGCGAACTGATCGAGAAGAAGAAGCGAATGCCGGTCGAAGGGGTGGACGACGCCTACATCGAGCAGCAGCTCAAACCGGTCACTCCCGACATCGACCCGCTCCTCTTCAGGAAGTACATCGCGTACGCCAAGCGGACCTGTTTCCCGACGATCGTTCCCGAGGCGAAGGAGGCGCTGCGTGACTACTATCTCAAACTCAGGGACCTCGCCGACACCAACAAACCGGTGCCGGTGACGGCGCGACAGCTCGAAGCGCTGGTCAGACTGGGCGAGGCGAGCGCACGGATCCGGCTCTCCCAGACGGTCGACATCGAGGACGCCAAGCGCGTCATCAAGATCGTCGACACCTGCCTGCGGCAGGTGGCCTACGACGCCGAGTCCGGCACCTTCGACATCGACAAGTGGACGACCGGGATCTCGAAGCAGCAGCGCGACATCGTGCGGACGGTCAAGGAAGCGATCCGCGACCTCGGCGGCGAGGACGGGTCGGCACACCTCGAACAGGTGGTCGAGGAGATGCTCAAGCAGGGCTTCACGAAGGAGAAGATCGAGGCGGCGGTCAAGATGCTCAGGAACCAGGGCGAAGTGATCGAGACGCGGCCGGGAGTCGTGCGGTTGCTGGAGCGTGACTTCTGATGGCCGACGAGATCACCGACGTGGTCGGCGAGTGGGTCGCTTTCCTCTCCAGGTACTGCAAGCGAGAGGTCGCGGAGGTCGAGCGCGAGTTCCCGTTCAAGCGCTCGGTGTACATCGACTACCAGACCCTGCAGGCCTCGGGCGCTTCGGGCTTGCGTCTGGCCGACGAGGTGATCGAGAAACCGGGCAAGGCGATCGGGGACATCAGGGACGCCCTGCGCCAGATGACCGTCATCGACGAGGAGAAGGTCAGGAAGGTCAACATCCGCTTCCACCATATCGAGCGGGTCACCGGGATCAGGGACATCAGGGCCTTCCACATCAACCGCTTCGTCTCGGTCCAGGGGATCATCAGGAAGACCACCGACGTCCGTCCCAGGATCATCGAGGCCTTCTTCCAGTGTCCGGGGTGCGGGACCGAGACGCGGATCCGGCAGGGCCTCGGGCAATTCGAGGAGCCCGACGAGTGCGCGAACCCGGAGTGCCGGCGGAAAAAACTGAAGATGATCCCGGCGCGGTCGCGTTTCGTCGACTCGCAGAAGGTGCGGGTGCAGGAATCCCCCGAGGGGTTGCGCGGCGGCGAGCGCCCGCAGACCCTCGACGTCGAGGTGGCCGACGACCTCACCGGTGCGATCGCTCCCGGCGACCGGGTGGTCCTCAACGGCGTCCTCCGCTCGAAACAGCGGGTGAACTACGGGACGAAGTCCACGCTCTTCGACCTCTACCTGGAATGTTCCTCGGTGGAGTCGCCTGAGAAGGAGTTCGAGGAGGTGAACATCTCAGAGGAGGACGAGGCGACGATCCGGGCGCTCTCAGAGGATCCGGAGTTGTACCAGAAGATCACCGCCTCGATCGCCCCGTCCATCTACGGGAACACCGAGGTGAAGGAGGCGATCGCCCTGCAACTCTTCGGCGGGGTGGCGAAAGACCTGCCCGATGGGTCGCGTCTGCGCGGCGACATCCACATGCTTCTCGTCGGCGACCCGGGGATCGCGAAGTCGCAGATGCTCCGCTATGTCGTCAAACTCTCGCCGCGGGGGATCTATACCTCCGGCAAGTCCTCCACCTCCGCGGGATTGACGGCGACGGCGGTGAAGGACGACTTCGGCGACGGGAGTTGGACCCTGGAGGCCGGTGCCCTGGTCCTCGCCGACATGGGGGTCGCGGCCGTGGACGAGATGGACAAGATGGCCAAGGAGGACCGCAGCGCCCTGCACGAGGCGATGGAGCAGCAGACGATCTCGGTGGCGAAGGCCGGGATCACGGCGACGCTCCGCTCGCGCTGTGCGCTCCTCGGCGCGGCCAACCCCAAACTCGGGCGGTTCGATGCTTACGCACCCATCGCCGAGCAGATCAACATGCCGCCCTCGCTCCTCTCCCGCTTCGACCTCATCTTCATCATGACCGACAAGCCCGACGAGAAGCGGGACTCGGCGATCGCCAACCACATCGTCTCGGCGCACCGGGTGGGCGAGTTGATCATGCAGCAGCAGACCGGCCCGGTCTCCCCCGACCACGCCGAACTTCTGGCCGCGGAGAGCGTCACCGTCGACCCGCCTATCCCGCCCGACGTACTCCGCAAATATGTCGCGTACTCGAAGCGGTACATCACCCCCCTCATCACCGACGAGGCGCGGGAGATCCTCATCGCCTACTATCTCAAACTCCGTCACCTGGCAGACGAGAACAAACCGGTGCCGGTGACGGCGCGGCAACTCGAAGCTCTGGTCCGCCTCGGCGAGGCGAGCGCACGCATCCGGCTCTCACGCACCGTCGAACCCGCGGACGCCGAGCGCGTCGTCAAGATCGTCGACCTCTGTCTCCGGCAGGTGGCCTACGACGCCGAGACCGGCACGCTGGACATCGACAAGTGGGCGAGCGGGATCACCAAGAAGAAACGCGACCTCATCCGCACGATCAAAGACACGATCAAAGAACTCAGCGGCGAGGACGGCACGGCCAGGACCGCCGAGGTGATCGAGGCCCTGGCCCGAGAAGGCTTCGACCGCGAGGACGTCGAGGAGCAACTGGAGAAGATGTTCCGCTTCGGCCAGGCGATGCAGCCGAGGCGGGGGATCGTGCGGTTGATCTGAGGGACCAATGGTTTCTTTTTTTTCGGCTCTGTAGAAAACATCCTCTTTTCATCACCTCAACCCCCCGGTGAACTGAATCCATCGCCTTCCTGCATGCTCACGTTTCGGGGGGAGAGGCTCCGAGACCCCCATGATAGGGCCGGGAAGGCGGAGAAATGGCCATGAAGATGGGGTTGCAGTCCCCCCCCTATCGTGGTGCGGGGGGACTCGGGGGGGCGGCCAGCCCCCCGGAGAGAGAGCAATCCAGATGATTTCAACAAAGCCCTACAAAGCCTATTTTTTCCAATATGCAGAGACTGAGCTCACAAGCCACATATACAAATAGATTTATACAACCTGCCGTGGACGCCTGAACAGACGTCCAACAGGGGGTCGGGCATCTTTGATCGGTGTACACGCTCGGCCCCTTGTGACTGCCTGGAAGGCCAATCGGGTTGTTGGTTTTCATCAGAGATGGCCGTTGCGATCCTCCGCCTTCCAGGAGAAATTGGGAGGAAATCAGATGAACAAAAGGACTGGGATGTGGTCATTCTCCATACTCATGGCACTGTTGCTGGTGAGTATGGCGACGGGAGCAAGTGCAGATTCTCTTTCTGAATATTCAGACGAAAACCGGATTTTCGAAGAAAAAGCCCTTAAAGTGGTTTCTGAAAGGAATAATATTCCTATAGAACAACTGGAGATCCGTCATTCGGCAGTAGCGCAGTATCCTCTCACGGGTGAGATAATACACTCATATAAAGTGCGGGATACGCAATCAGAGGAGTATTATCCAGTCAGTATAGATGAAAAGCAGAATGTCGTGGATGTCGATCGAGTTGCAGAAACAGAGCAAGCAGAGTATGCGGATCGATATGGAAAGTTCTCTCCAGATCTATACAAAAAACTCCAGAAAGCAGACCCGGATGAGAACATATCCATATGGATCTGGATGACCGAGCCAGAAAACATGCCTGAGATCGAAAAGGACGCGAGTGACAAAAAACAAGAGGAATCGCGCGAGTCCCGAACACAGATGTATCTCTCGCATGAAAAGCCGGTGATCGATCTTCTCAGGGCAGAAGGGATCGAGATCACCTATGCCAGCAAACTCTCTCCGTCGATATTTGCCGACCTGCCTCCTGATATGATACTCGAACTGAGCACAAGATCCGATGTCGTATCGATCGCCCTTTCAGGGTCGGGTAAAGTTGAACTGAATTCTGCGGCACCGTCGGTGAAGGCACCTGATGTCTGGAATCGGGGGATCACAGGATCGGGGGTCCAAATTGCAGTTATTGAAGATCAAGGCATTGCATTTACAAATCCATATTTAGCCGAAGGAAGTTATTACGATCCTCCAGAATCAACTTCAGATTTGAGTGATCATGCAACCTGGGTTGCTGGCATCATTGCAAGCACCCACCAGTCATATCGGGGTATTGCAAACGGCTGTCCCGCTCTCATGAGTGCAAACGCAGGAGATGAATTTACGGACAGCGATATCATTACAGCGACAGAGTGGGCGATTGCAAACGGGGCAGATATCCTTTCATGTAGTTTTATGTGGCCGTGGAGCATCAACGATCCTCCGGAAGAACTCCATACCCTCCACATGAACCAGATGGACCGGTATTATGATCATGTCGTCTATTATGATCATAAGACTGTCGTCAAATCTGCGGGTAATCTCGGAAGCACTGGTGGAAACATCACAAGTCCGGGACTCGCGTATAATGTGATAACTGTCGGGGCATACGACGATCACGACTCTGCAACATGGTCAGACGATGCTGTGACATACTATTCAAGTTTCAAAGATCCGATATCAAGTCATGGCGACAGGGAAAAACCCGAAGTTGTTGCACCAAGCGGAATCGACGATGAAATCAGTATGTTCTCAACATCGAGATCGAATCCATGGATATCCGATGCAGGCGCCGGAACCAGTTTTGCCGCACCAGTCGTTTCCGGTGAAGCAGCGCTTCTCATAGACCGAGTCGATTGGCTCGAAAACTACCCTGAATCCGTCAAAGCTGCCATCATGGCGTCTGCGATCAACAACCTCGAAGGAGAAAGTAGATTAAGTGATAGAGACGGAGCAGGCGGAGTCGACTGCTCGATAGCTGATGATATTGCAGGGGACAATCACGTTTTCCACGAAACGCTACTCTATTTTGACTTCCCAAAAGTTTATGAGATCTACGCATCAAGAGGACAGGTGATCCGTGCTGTCCTTTGTTGGAACTCGCATCCCAATGATAATCATCCTCCGTCAAGCGATCCACTACGATCTGACCTGGACCTCACAGTTTACGATCCTGACAGTAATTTAATTACAGATTCGGTTAGCTTCGACAATAGTTATGAGATCGTCGAATTCACAGCACCAGTCAGTGGAACATATACGATACAGGTAGATCGGAGTGATCTGGACGATGATTTTGAACGGATCGGCTTTGCATACTGTTATGCATGAGATTATCAACCTTTTTTTAGCTGCAGGAATTCATTCGATGAGGTGAAACAATGAAAAAAATTTTGCCGGCACTCATGCTGACTATCATTGCGGTAGTCATTGCGGGTTGTATGAATGCAGATATTCCACCTCCAGCAAATATTTCCACAACCCCCTCTCCCTCTCTTGATACTCCTCTGTCTCCTACACCCACACTCCACGATGATCGTGGCGTCAGGGTGTTCACCGATCATGGGTCATACTATATCGGCGGCATCGTGACCTTCGGGATCGAGAACAACGGACATGAAAAAATCGAGTTCCTGTTCGGTGCCCCGATCTCCACCCAGATAAAACAGAACGGCACCTGGATCAGTTTCAGGGCATTTGGCGTGAATATGGGGCCGACAGAAAATATCTGGTCTGTTCATCCCGGCGAAACGAAAACGTTCATGTGGGATACCAGTAAAGGCTGCCGGATCGCCGACAAAAAGATGACAACCCCACCCCCTGGTCAGTACAGAATCGTCTTTCACGGGGGTTTTGCATCCGATGAGTTCACCCTCATGGAGAGGCCAGAAGGCGAACCTGCGATGTACAACATATCCACCTTCTCAGACGGTTCCCACCTGGAGATCGTCACCGATGAAACATCGTACTCTGCCGGCGACGTCGTTACGTTCCAGGTCATAAACAATGGTGCTGAAGAAAGTCGTTTTCCTTCAAACACTCCCCTCGAGATCCAGACGAAAACAAACGGCAACTGGACCCCTGCCGAAATTCTCCCCTGCACAGACTATCATATACTGTCTAATGGCTGGAATCTTCAACCAGGTGAGACGGAAACCTACTGGTGGGACACCGGCGGCACAAAATGCGAATCCTGGTTCGAGGAGAACATGACCGCACCTCCGGGGATATACCGGATCGTCCTCAGATTCGGCACTTACAAAGGCCCCATCGAGTTCGTATCCGGGGAGTTCACCATTCAAGAGATCCGAAGAGGAGCATGAGGGGAGGACAGAGGAGAAATGCGAAACTTATCACTTTTACTCCTCTTTCTCGTTCTGATCTCGGCCATAGGGTGCTGTGTCGAGGAGGAGACCGAGAAGATCTCCGCCCCCGCAACCACCTCCAACCCGGCATCGACAGCGAAGGAACAGTACGGCATCGACCTCTCCACGATTCCCGTCGACACCCCCGAACTCATCACGACGAACGGATCCTCTATCGCCGCGATCGCGCTTCAGGATAAAAGGGCACAGGAACTGATCAGGCGCGGTGGGATCCCGGAAAAAATTGCGGTGATATTCCATTCGTGTCCGCGAGATGATCCGTACTGTGATCGAGATCCGAAACTCTTCATCAGGTACCGGGACATCCTCTTCGCCTTCATCGTCGATGAAGAGGCTGGCGAAGTGCGAGGCGGAGGTGCACAGGTACCGAATTCTCCTGATCAAAACAAACCCTCCCCGACCTATTATAAAATCAGGGATGTTTCCAACCGTACCGATTCCGTCTATCTGGGCGATACCCTGATGATGAAATATAATGACACGTCGTTCCTCTTCTTCAACGAATCATTTGAGCGGGGAGCATGAACCGAAGAGACGGCATGGGGAAAAATTCGTTCGCCATTTTTCTGGTGCTTGCCGTCCTGCGGTGAGCATCTATATATACTCCAATCTCCCAGATCCTCTCGATTAGACGTGGCCATTCACCTCCAGACCGACGATCTCAGACGATTGCAGGAGCGGTCGGCCCGGATCAGAGATAACTTCGGGGTGAAGCGGATCGGGATCTTCGGCTCTGTTGCCAGAGGGGAGGAGACTCCAACGAGTGATATCGACATCCTCGTCGAATTCTCGGAAGGGAAGGCTACGTTCCGGAACTTCATGGCCCTCATCACCTACCTCGAAGACCTCTTCGGCCGGAGGGTGGACCTGATCACCACCGGCGGGATCGACCCCTACCTCAGGCCGTACATCGAAGGCGAGGTGATCTGGTGTGAAGCGTGAAGAGGTCTATCTCACCATGCCGCCGAGCATATACCCCTTCGTCCTGGTTGCACTTTTGCACCCGTTTGCACTCCTTTGCACTCCGGCAGTGCTATGGAACAAGAGCCATTCTGAATTCTATTCTTTCATCAAAGAATTTTAACCGGGATTTGATCCTCATGTGCACCCAGATCCCGATCGCACGCACACCCCCGCAGAGACCCCGACCGATCGAGCGTGCCGGGTGCTCCCTCAATCCGGTGCAATCTAGTACTATAGGAGAGAGAGATCTCTCTCCTCTCTCCTCTAAAGGTACTCGAAGGCCATTTCTCCGTCCGCTTTCATTGCACTTTTTCAGTGCAACTTCGGTGCAAACGGGGTGCAAACATGCAACCATCATCCTAATACCCGGTCGCATAATACCACCCGCCCTCTTCCCTGATATGCACCGGCACATCGAAGAGTCCGCCGATCACCTCGTCGGTCAGCACCTCCTCCTTCGGGCCGTCCCCATAGACCCGCCCGTCCTTCATCATGACCACCCGCGCAATCTCGGGGATGATGTCGTGGAGGTGGTGGGTGACCATGATCACGCCGGTGCCTGAACAGGCGATCTTTCGCAGCACCGAGCGGAAATGATGGAGGGCGTGAAGATCGAGACCTGTGGTGGGTTCGTCGAGGACGAGCGCCTGCGGATCATGGACCAGCGCCCGCCCGATCAGGAACCGCCGCGCCTCGCCGGTGGACATCTCCGTCATGGGACGGTTCCCGAGGTGCTCGACCTCCAGGAACCCGAGGACCTCGTCGGCCCGCTCCTCCATCGCGGCGGTGACCGCATGATGGTAGAGCCCGACACTGGCGAAGAACCCTGAGAGGACCACCTCGCGCCCGGTGATCTCGCGGGAAAAGACGGACTGCAGGTCGGAGGATACGATGCCGAGCATGGAGCGAAGTCCGCTCACGTCCCAGACCTCCTGCCCGAGGATCCTGAACCGCCGGTCTTCCTCCGCCAGCGGGTAATACTCGCGGGTGATCGTCCTGATCAGCGACGACTTCCCGGCGCCGTTCGGCCCGAGGATCGCAAGATGTTCTCCGGCATCGACGGTGAGCGAGAGGGAGTCGATGACTTTTTTGTCCCCTCTCATCACCGTGAGGTTGGCAAAGTCCAGCAACGGAGGGGAGTGCGGGGCCTTCATGGTGTTCTTATCTCCGGTCTGCCCTGATACCGGTTGCGGTGTGTGGGCGCGTATCCTCACCGCAGGACTCAAGCCTCCGCGCATCCCATGATATGACAATGCCCCTCTTCTCACGCTCCCCCGAAGACCAGGTCTACCAGCCCGCGGAGGACACCTTCCTCCTGCGTGACGCCGCCCTCGCCGAAGTGCGGTCCGACGACCGCGTCCTCGAGGTGGGGTGCGGGAGCGGGACGGTGATCGCCGCCCTCAGGGAGCGGGCCGCCGCCGTCGTCGCCACCGACATCAATCCCCACGCGGTCAGGGCCGGGCGAGAGCAGGGCGTCGAGACGGTGCGCACCGACCTCTTCGCCGGCCTCCGCGGCCCTTTCGACCTCGTCCTCTTCAACCCCCCCTACCTCCCCACCCTGCCCGAGGAGCGGATCGACGACTGGTTGGAATATGCGCTGGACGGCGGCCCGACCGGGCGGGCGACCATCGAGCGGTTCGCCGAAGAGGTCGGGCGGGTGCTCGCCCCCTTCGGCCGCGTTCTCCTCCTCGTTTCCTCGCTCACCGGCGTCGACGAGGTGCGGAAGCTTTTTGCAGACCTCGGCTATATCGTGATTCTCGTTGCTGAAGAGAGGGTGGAGGATGAAGACCTGGTCGTGCTGCGGATCGGTCGCGACCTCTGCCGCCTCACCGGGTGACGACGTCCTCTCCGGTGCGATCGATCCTGAAGCACCCGGGTGGCACCATGATCGCAAAACATGCGCCCGACCCCGCGGTCCCGGTCTCTCTGATCGTCATGCCGGTGATTCCGAGGATCTCCCTCACCATAAAGAGCCCGAGGCCGGTGTGCTTCCCGACACCATGCCTGAAGATGATCTCCTTCTCCTCGTCTGGAATACCGATGCCGTTGTCCCCCACGAATAGAACCAGTCCGTCCCCCGCGAGTGTGCACGAGATCCTGAACTCAGTCGCCGTCCTGCTGTAGGCGACGGCGTTGTGAGCCAGATTGAAGAGGGCCCGTTCGATGAGAGGATCGGCGCAGATCTTCACGCCATTGCAGGAGATGCCGGCCTGCATCCCGTTCTGTTCGGCATAGATAAGTGCCGATTGCGCCACCGCCACAAGATCAAACCACCGCGAACTTCCTCTCCCGAGTGACGAGTAGTCACGGGTAAATTCAAGCTGGTGACGTACGTTCTCAGCCGCGGCGAGCGATTTCCTGAGATCCCCCCTGATCTCACCGATATCCTCAGAATCAAGAGCGAGGTCCATGTATCCTGTGACAGCCGTGAGTTGATTGAGGATGTCGTGACGGGTGATATCCCCCAGAATCCCGATTTTTTCATTTACCTTTTTCAACGTCGCTTTTTCGTGCAGCAGGTCGGTGACGTCGTGGAGGACGATAAGATACCCGGCCATATCGCGTGAAGACTCCTTCGTCCTCTGGCACCGACTGATGAACACCCTGGCCTGACCCCCGACCGTCATCGCCACCTCGGCCTCGCTCATCCCGGTCTCTTCGGTGCATCCGGCAACAACCGGCTTCAGGGAGGGAAAGACCCGGTCGAAAGGTATCCCTATCGCGGCCTCTTCGGGAAGACCGGCGATCGTGGCGGCAGACGGGTTGATATCGACGATCCGCCCTGACTCATTGACCACGATCATGCTGTCGGTCGTGATCCTGGGAAGAAGGGACCGAGCCAGGGGAGTGACCGAAAAGAATTGATACCTGATCGTCGCCGCCTCCAGAGTCAGACCGGTGACAAGAAAACCAACGGGCGTCAGGTCAAGTCCGGGAACAGGCCCGATCTTCAGGACGTAGAGTACATTGGCGATGAGCGGCACGATGAAGGCGATGAGGAGGAGACCGATCTGGCTCCGGTAGGCTGCCGGGGCATCGAACAGATGAGTGATCAGGAGGACGAGTGCAGCGAGGATCAGGAGTGCCGCGATACTCCAGAAGATCCAGAAGAGCGGACCGTAATGGAACAGCCAGATCACGGCGCCGCCGTCGATGGAGGGGGTGAACCCGGTATAATACAGGTGATGGAGGTCATTGGAGAGCATCGCTATGATGGTGAGTGCCGGGAAGAGCGCAAGAAGGAGAACGCGACTCCTGGTGAGCAGATGTTCCCGTCCCGTGTAGGAGAGGGCAAAGGCAAGTAATGCAATGGGAACGATTGCGATGCCGAAATATTCGATGTCGGTGAAGAGGAGGTTTGATTCCAGGTCGGCAGCGGAGAATTCCAGGGCATAGGCAGCGCTCCAGATCGTTGCAGCGGAGAGAAAGATCGTCAGCGCTACTCCGCCTGGCGACCTCCGGTTCTTCCATGCGATAAAGGCTATGACGGCGGTCAGGACTGCCGATATGAGAAGGAGGGGAGGCAGGGGGGAGTATTGCCAGATCATCAGGGATCACTACGTATACCAGGGCTTCATCGCTCGAGAATAAATATCATCGCCTTCGAGCTTCAGGCACGATACGTATAATTTGTCATATAAAAATAAAATAAGTCGTATTTCAGGAAAGGCCATGCTCTCTGAAGCACGTGGTGTAGTGCGTGTCGCTCCCGGTGATGTGGCCTGCAACCCAGCCGCACAGGAACTTCATCACTTCGATGGAGAGACCGAGTCGTCCAGCGGCATATGCTTTCTGAAACCCTGCAACCTCTGCGACGAAGGCATCATGCTCTTCTTTATGAGCAGCATATCCAGGGTATCCAAACTTCTGCATGTACTGTTCCTCGGTGCCGAAGTGATATTAGGTGTACGCCGCAAGTTCCCCGAGAATTTTCTCGAGCGCTTCCTTCCCCTGACCCGAACGCATGGCTTCATGAAGCCTAAGTTTGCCACTTCACTCAAATTTCTCAGATTGTGGCGGAATAGAATTTGACAGTTCCAAGTATCTGGGAAAATATCTCCCGAAATCTCGGCTCTGTAGAATCGGGCATGACCCTGGGGCTCAAGCATACGGGATGAAAATGATCGTGGTTTTCCAGGGTGTTTGGATCCGTGTTCCTTCTTCAGAGCAGGACACCAGATGGGACCGTCACTTCATTGCCGCCCCCGCCCTATCATCTCGCGAAATACCAGAAAAGATTCTGCGATTGAAGGGCGGCCGATCATTCTGAAGGAGATTCTGTACTTCGTATATCAGTTGTGAGGGATTCCGGTGAGAAGAAATCCCCATGCAGACCTCTCGGGTTCATCGTCAGGATCATTTTCATGGTAAACCCTCAATTCCTCTTCTCCTGGCCGTGAGGGTGACGGGAACCGAGCACTTCGCCGCCCCCGGCGAGAGAGAACAGGGTAAAATTTCTCGTTCTTCTGTGGGGCGGCCCTTCTGATCGACGTGCCTTCCCACACGTTCGCGCCGGGGGCGCTGCCCCCGGACCCCCTGGATTGTGATAGGAGCGGGAAGGCAGGCGGTGATTGTTTCGAGGGTGTTCCTGGCCTCTGCCGATCCATCACGGAGGGGCGAGGGTGTGATCAGCCCCTCATATTCACGCCAGAAGAGCAATGCACCCGAGCCATAATCACTGAGGGGTGTCGGCCGCTACCGGCCAGGCCGACCCGTCCTCGACACTCCCCACCGGGTTCTCGTTTTCGGCAGGAGGTTCGTCGATGCATCTCCCGCAATGCGGGCAGATACGCTTATTCTCATGCCGATTTTTGATCTCGTCCCCGAAAGCCGAGGCAAGAATCCCGGCCGGGAGCGCGAACATCCCGACCCCGAGAACAGCGATGAACCCACCGAGGAGTTTGCCGAGTGGCGTGATGGGGTAGACGTCCCCGTACCCGACGGTGGTGAGCGTCGCCACCGCCCACCACATCGCCATCGGGATACTGGAGAAGGCCTCGGGCTGGGCATGGTGCTCGATACAGTACATCAGCGTCGAGGCGAGGACAAGGAGAACGACGAGGACGAACCCGACAACGATGAGTGCCTCCTTCTCGGCCTTTATCACCCGCTCGAGCATTTTGAGAGCCTCGGAATAGCGGTAGAGTTTGAAGAGCCGGAAGACCCTGAGCAGACGTAGCATCCGCAGCACCCTGAGATCGATGGGGATGATCATCGGCAGATAGAAGGGCAGGATGGCCACGAGATCGATGATCGCCATGGGCGACGCGGCAAAACGCACCCGGCCGCCTCGCCCCGCAAACGCAGGGTTGCAAGGTACCGTCCAGAGACGGAGAACATATTCCACCGTGAAGATTGCAACCGAGAGGACCTCAAACCAGTCGAAGAAGAACTGATACCTCAGATAGAGAGACGCATCGGTTCCCAGGACGACGGCGGCCACGTTGGCGACGATGAGGGCGACGATAAAGGTGTTGAACACCTCACCCACCGCACCTCCTTCGTCGGTTCCTTCAAGGATGGTATAGAGTCGGTTCCTGAACATATCGCGCAGTACCAGTCCACGTTCATCAAAAAGGGATTTGTGATCTCAAGTGGGGAGAGTGCGAGCAGGACAACCCCTTCGAATCATATCAGGCCGTTCCCTCTCGCCGCCCCGCAGGTTCACATCGGTGCCAGCATCCTGCGAAGAACCCCGACGAGATAATTCAGCGCAAGGAAGACCAGGAGAAGAAGGGCGGCGATCCTGATCCAGCGGTAGACCGAGACCGATTTTTCCGTCCTGTGTTCTCCCTTCTCAGGCGACGGGAGTTCCTCCTCCGACTCGACAACGAAGGAACCGGTGTACCCGCACTGCTTGCACCGGTACCTCATGCCCGCATACCCCCCGAGCACCTGATAGAGGTCGGTGCTCCCGCACTTCGGACACCTGAGCATGGAAGCACCTCACCCGCTACTCCTATCAATCTTGCGTCTCCCAAAAGTTGAAAAACCCCCGGAGTCCATCAAAGGTGATCATCCATGGGAACGACGCTTGTCGAGAAGATCTTCTCCTCCCGGTGCGGCCGGGAGGTGCGGGCAGGCGAGGTGGTGATGGCCCCCGTGGACCGGGCAATGGTCCATGACATCACCGGCCCCCTCGCGGTCAGAGTGTTCAAAGAGATGGGCGGGGAGAAAGTCTTCGATCCGGCACGGATCGTGATGCTCTTCGACCACCAGGTCCCGGCAGACTCGGTTCCGGCGGCCGAGAACCAGCAGTTCATGCGGGTCTTCGCCCGCGAGCAGGAGATCCACAACTACGACCTTCGCGAGGGCGTCTGTCACCAGGTGCTCATGGAGAAGGGACACGCCGCCCCCGGCGAGATCGTCGTCGGTTCCGACTCGCACACCTGCACCTACGGGGCCGCAGGGGCGTTTGCGACCGGCATCGGCTCGACCGACATGGGCTTTGTCCTCAAGTTCGGCGCCCTCTACTTCAGGGTGCCCGAATCGATCAGGGTCGAGGTCACCGGCGCCTTCGCCCCCCGCGTCGGGGCAAAAGATCTCATCCTCTCCATCGCCGGCGACATCGGCGCGGGCGGCGCCACCTACCAGGCCCTCGAATTCTGCGGCGAGACCATCAAGACGATGCCGATGGCCGGGCGGATGACCTGCTGCAACATGGCCATCGAGATGGGGGCAAAGGCCGGGATCGTCCCGCCCGACGCCGTCACCCGCGACTATCTCCAGGCCCGGCGGCCGGGCGCGGAGATCGCCGACCTCGCCCCTGACCTGGACGCCGTCTATGCCGACCGGCGGACATACGACGTCACCGATCTCGTCCCGCAGGTCGCGGTCCCCCACAACGTGGACCATGTCGTCGACGTCGACGAGGTCGCCGGCACCTCCATCGACCAGGTCTTCATCGGTTCGTGCACGAACGGCCGGTACGAGGACTTCGCCGAGGCCGCCGAGGTGCTCGGCGACCGAACATTCTCCGACGAGGTGCGGGTGATCGTCGTTCCGGCCTCGAAGGAGGAGTACCTCAAGACCCTCAGGGCCGGACTGGTCGAGCGGTTCGTCGAAGCGGGTGCGCTCGTCGAGGCGCCGTGCTGCGGCCCGTGCATGGGCGGGGCCTTTGGCCTCCTTGCCCCCGGCGAAGTCTCGCTCTCCACCTCGAACCGCAACTTCAGGGGACGGCAGGGGAGCACGGAAGCGGAGGTCTACCTCTGCTCGCCGGCGACAGCGGCGGCAAGCGCGATCACCGGCGCGATCACCGACCCGAGGGAGGTGTGAAGAATGCGGATCTGGAAATTCGGCGACGACATCGATACGGACGCGATCATCCCGGGACGGTTCCTCACCGAGTATGAGCCCGAAAAACTCGCAGCTCATGTCTTCGAGGGGACGAGGGACGACTGCAGGGCCGGGGTGCAGCCCGGCGACATCATCGTCGCGGGCAAGAACTTCGGCTGCGGGTCCTCCCGCGAGCACGCCCCCCTCGCCCTCCTCGGCGCGGGGGTGAAGGTCGTCGTGGCCGAGTCCTTTGCCAGGATCTTCTACCGCAACGCGGTGAACACCGGGATCCTCCCTCTGGTCTGTCACGACACCGGCGGGCTTGTCGAGGGGCACGAGGCGACGGTCGACATAGAAAAAGGTGTGCTCACGTCCGACTGCATCGACTACCCCATCGAACCGGTGCCGCCCTTCATGCAGGCGATCATCGACGCCGGGGGGCTGGTCGAATATGCAAAAGAGATGAAGGAGGTGGAATTATGTACAGGGTCGCAGCGATAGGCGGGGACGGCATCGGCCCCGAGATCCTCGACGAGGGGAAGAAAGTTCTCGATGCCGCGGGAGAGAAATACGACTTTGATATCGAGTGGACCGACTTCGATATCGGGGCCGAGCGGTACCTGGAGACCGGCGAACTGGTCACCGAGGAGGAACTCAAAGAACTCTCCGGGTACCCCGCGATCTATTTCGGGTCCATCGGCGACGACCGCGTGAAGCCCGGCATCCTGGAGAAGGGGATCCTCCTCAAGATGCGGTTCTCCTTCGACGAGTACGTGAACCTCAGGCCGATCCGTCTCCTGCATGGGATCCAGACCCCGCTCGCCGGAAAGGGGCCTGAAGATATCGACTTCGTCGTGGTGCGCGAGAACACCGAGGACTTCTATGTCGGGATCGGGTCGCGCTTCAGGCAGAGTGAGAAAAAGGAACTCGAAGTCGTCAGGGATCTCTACTCGGTGAAGTTCGGTCTCGACGTCGAGAGCGACGCCGAGGAGATCGCCTACCAGATCGGGGTGCTCTCCCGCGAGGGGTGCCGGCGGGTGATGGAGTACGCCTTCGACCTCGCCGAACGGCGGCAGCGGCGGGTCGCCTCGGTCGACAAGGCAAACGTCCTCTCAGACGTCTACGGGCTCTGGCGCGAGGTCTTCTCCGAGGTCGAGGGGCGCCACCCCGGCGTGGCGACCGAGCTCACCTTCGTCGACGCCGTGACGATGTGGTTTGTCAAGAACCCGGAGTGGTTCGATGTCGTGGTCACCCCGAACATGTTCGGCGACATCGTCACCGATCTTGGGGCGATGATCCAGGGCGGCCTCGGCCTCGCACCGGGAGGGAACATCAACCCGACGGGCACCTCGATGTTCGAGCCCATCCACGGTTCGGCCCCGAAGTACCGGGGCCTCGGCGTCGTCAACCCCATCGCCACCATCTGGGCCGGCGCCCTCCTCCTCGACCACCTCGGCGAGCACGAGGCGGCGGAAGGAGTCGTGCAGGCGATCGAGGGGACGATCCGGGACGGCGTGGTGACCCGCGACCTCGGCGGCGCGGCGAAGACCGCAGACGTCGGGGACCACGTCGCGGCGCTGCTGCGACGATAACGGCCGTGGTGAAGACTGATCTGAAGTGCTGATGAGAGGGTGCTGGCCGCCCTTTCTTCAGGACCGTTTACGCCGCCTTCCCGGGCCTATCGCCATGCCGGGGGTCCGGGGGCAGCGCCCCCGCCACCGGGTTTCGGAAGGCGTGATGGAATGATCAGACATGCCGCCATCATCGCAGATTATCACCGTCTCGCGCCGGGGGTTGCACCCTCGGACCCCCACAACGAAGATAGGGGGGGCGGCGATTGAGAGGGATCCACCCACATGCCGAAGCGAAGCTCAGAAAATGTTCATCGCGTATGCTTGAGCCCAGGGTTCATGCCTGATTCTCCAGGGCCGACCTATGAGTGATGAACGAACCAGCAGCCCTATTCATCATCATAGTACTTTTTGAGGAACCGCCGCACCACACCGGAATCCAGCCAGCACTGGTCGAGGTCGCTGACGAGGCTGTCGATCTCTCGAGCATGCTGGATCACCTGCTCGGAGAATTCGTTGTCACCCATCTCGGCAAGCCCGACGATGACCGAGAGGGGATTTCGGATCCGATCATTGAGCGAGGCGAGCTGCGTGAAATTCCGGTCGATCTGATCGAGCGCCTCCTTCCTGAGAACCTCCATCTTTCGGCGCTCGCTGATGTCCTGAAGAGAGAGCAGATAGAGAGACCTTCCCGGAATCTTCCCCACGGTCAGGAGCACCTCGACCTCCTTCCCGTCTGCCCGCCTGAGTACGACCTCGTACCGGTCAGGAGCGGAAACAGGATCTTCCTTTCTGCATCGGTGGATCCCATCAAGCACCTGCCGCCGGTCAGGATCGACAAATGAGGTCCAGCGCCTCCCTCTCAGGAGCCTCGAGTCTTCACCAAGGATTTCGCCGAATTGTGTATTCGCATGGAGCAGAAACCCATCGTCCCTGACCACCGCCATCGCCGTCCCGGTGTGTTCAAATGCCGTCCTCAGAATATCTTCCGAGCGTTTCAGTCGGCCTTCGACCTTTTTGCGTTCTCTGGCCTCGGTCGCGGACCGATGGGAAAGGGTCAGGCCATATGAGAGAAAATGCGCAAGAACGATGTAACCCTTCCTGGCCCGTTCAACCTCCGCCTCTGAGAATATCGGCACTTCCATCAGAGCGTCGCTGTAATCTCTGACGCGGTACCCGTAACGCTGTGCCATGGCCAGAAAATAACCTGACCTCTGTTCCTCTTCAGAACGGAAAAAGGGTGGTCCGAGGAGGGTCGCCACATGCCTCTCTCTGATGATGATCGGGACGGCAACCCGCCAGAGGCGATGAGGGCAGAGGAATACAAAAGAATTTCTCGATGAAGCATAGGTGCCGAGTCCGGCCATGCACGTCCTGCACGTTCGCCCGCTTGCCGCATGCCCCTTATGGAACTCGGAGCAGACTCGCACCTCCCCGAGAGAGACGCACTCGCGACCCTCAAGCGTGACGATACTGGACCTGAAACCGAGGAGTTCGCTGACCTCATTGAGTATGAGGTACAGCCTGGTGAGTTCTGGAGTTTCATCAACAAAAGGGTCTCCCATACTCGATCAACTCCCTGCTTCTCTGAGAAGCTCTCCGTTCATCTCTCTAATCTCCGGGTTATGGTAACGAGGCTATATATTCATTCCTCTGATCCATATACGTTTTTTGAATATTATAATTATTTTACCGTTCAGATCAAATAAATAAAAGTATAAATATCACACTTTGAGAATCTGAGGGCTGAGAGCGGATCGCTCCAGGATCAGAGGAGCCCATTGACCTGAATCGGAGTACTTTAGATCAGGCATGAGTTGAGAGCACGCCTCAGGCATACTGGATGAAAATTTACCGTCGCTTGATCTCTCTTTTTTCAAGACTGGAGACTCGATGGAGACCTTTTTCAATCGCCGCCCCCGCCCTATCCTCGGCGTGGGAGGTCCGGGGGGCACGGCCCCCCGGCACGAGACGGCGGAGAAGATGCTGCGATTGGGGGCGGCACGCCTGATCATCACGCCTTCACCCCTCATACGCTCCGGCGGCGCCGCCTCCCTACCGCCGGGACGAAGATCGGGGCGGGAAGGCAGAGTCCTTGATCGTTCAGAGGGTGTATTTGGTCTCTGCATACCAGTTATGGGGCTCAGCATGGTCAAATCCTCATCCGAACCGATAGTACAGTCTTCGAGATCATTTTCATGGCAATCAGGCATGAACCCAAGGTTCATGGCCGCGTCTAACAAGCTGTTAAGCCCTGATTCTACCCCCAAGGCGATTCTGGCCGCGGACGCTCGGTGTCGTAATGTTTCTGCAGGAAGCCGCGTACGGCCTCTGATTCCAGCCAGCGCTCGTCGAGATGGGTGACGATATCGTCGATCTCCATCGCATGTTTGAGGACCGCCTCAGAGAGAACACCCCCGGCCATCCCGGCAAGGCCCACGATGGCGGTCAGGGGGTTTCGGATCTGGTCGTTGAGGACGGCGAGCTGGGTGAAGTTCCGTTCGATCTGGGCAAATGCCTCCTCCCGCATCTCTTCAAGACGCCTGCGTTCGGTCACGTCGATGAGGGAGAGCACATAGCGGTCGCTCCCCGGGATCTTCCCGGTATGCAGGACGGCAGAGACTTCCCTGCCGTCCACGCTGGTGAGGGCGATCTCATACCCGTTCATCGAGAAGAGGGGATCGCAGTCGCGTCTTTCATGGATCTCCATGATCCTCTTTCTCTCCTCAGAGGAGACAAACAGGGTCCAGGGTATCCCACAGAGCACGCCCGGCTCGATCTTGAGCAGGTTCCCGAAGCCGATATTTGCCCGGACGATCGAACCGTCGCTCCGGACGATCGCCATCGCAGTCCCGCTGTGCTCGAAGATCGCGCGGTAGAGGCCTTCCGAATGGGAAAGACGATTTTCAGCCCGTTTTCTCTCCTCCATTTCTCTGAAAAGTTGAAAACTGTGGGTGATGCACATCGAGAGCATCCCGGTAAAGGTGGAGATGAGAGGGAGGAACCTCGCACTCTTCTGCGGGTCAGGAGCATAACAACACTCGGTGTCCGGGCATGAAAGCGGCCCGCCAAAGAAAAATGCGACCGGCCTGCCTTCAAGGCATACGGGAGCGACGATCATGCTGAAGCCGTTCCGGCACCCGACCATGGCGGACTCTCCGCATTTCAGACCCTGGACCCGGTCAGGATCACAGCAGGAGAGGGACGGTCCCCCTGCACACCGACGGCAGGACACCATGCAGAAACGCTGTCCGCCGGCCGTGATCACCCGCGTACCGTCGAGAGCGACGATAGAGGAGGGAACGTCGGTAAGTTCGTGGAGGTTTTTCATCAACTCCTCCAGTTTGCAGATGTCGGTGAAATCAGAGAGTCGGATCCCTTTTTCAGGGGTACTGTGGTCCATTGTCCTCCGTGCGGGGTTTTGCACCCATAGATAAAATTTCAATACTATTAGTAAGGTTTGCTTTATATGATTACATGAAAGAAGACTGTTTTATTTTTTTAATCAACCATATATAGAAAAATGGCTCTGTAGAAAACATCCTCTTTTCATCGCCTTCCCTCGTGCTCACGCCGGGGGCGCTGCTCCCGGACCCCCTGAATAAAGAGTGAGGCTGAAGACGGAGAAATGACCATGAAAGGGGGGTTGTAGTCCACCATCTCTCTTCGCGCGGGGGTTCGGGGGGCGGTGATTGAGTGGTAACCTCCTCGCTTCCCTGTCGTGAGGAGAGGAATTGAGGATCCTTGCACGCCCCAGAGATTCACGGTGATTTTCATTTGGTATGCTTGAGGCGTGCTTCAGTTCATGCCCGATTCTCCAGAGCCATTATACCTTTTTTGACCGTCAGGCGGGGAGGGGTGTGGGCCATCCCTCGCCATGGCCCTCTGAAAACTGAGCGACCATGTAGTCCATGAACTCGCGGGCAAGCTCCGGGTGTGGAGCGGTGTTCGGGACCGTCGCCGCATAGACGATAGGGTTGCCGATCCGCTCGCTCCCGATGGAACCAAACCGCTGGAAACCGAGTTTGACCACGGCCTTCTCATACTCATCTGCATATCCCGCCGAACTGAGGTCGATCTCGGTCGGCAGGGTGACGTACTGCAGGCCGTGCCCCTCGGCGACGCTCAGGTACTCGAAGGCATAGTCCACCCCGCCGGCGTCCAGGAGCGAGAGAAGATAGATGCTCCCGTCCCGCACCCGCACCTTCTCGCCCTCGGCCTTGAGAACCTCAGGGAGGGTGATGACGGTGGTGGTTCCTTCCTGAGAGACCGCCGGTGCGGGCCTGAGATGATCGCCGAGGATGGCGCCATAGATGGATCCGTTGCCGTAGTAGTCCCCGGCAAGCGTCGTCACCATCAGCGACCGGTAGCCCGCGGCGTCGAGCATGGGGTTTGAGATCCCGACGACGACGTCGGGTCTGGCAAGGATCTCGTACCAGTTCTCCGGGGTGATCTCGTCGGCATACGTGCTCTGGTTGGTGTAGGCGACGACCATCTGGTTGGTGGCGAAGGTGGTGTACGAGTCAGTGTAGTTCCCGTCCCCCTCCTCCATCGGCCGGTACATCATGTCGGGGATGAGTGCCTCGTCCGCGACCACCACCACGTCGATGGCGCGGTGGAGGTCGGTCACCTGTCGCACGCACTGGATGGAACCGTGCCCCTCGATCTGGACGTCCACACCAGGGTGGGACGCCTCAAACCCTGCCTCCACCTCTTCCATAGGGAGAAGAAGGCTCCCGGCCGGGACGATCCTGAGGGTGGTGGGCGTGTCGTCGCCGCCGGTGCACCCTGCGGCCAGAACAAAGACCGCCGCAAGGGCAAGGAGAACGAGGGGGGTGCCCCTCATGAACGTTTCACCTCGATCCGGTCCACCCACTTCACCCAGGCGCTTCCCTCGGTGATGGTGCCCGGTTCATCGGTGGCGACCACGATCCTGAGCGGACCGCCGTCCCCGTCAGGGATCGCCGTCCCGTTGAACTCGTAGGCGAGGATCGGAGTGAGATCAGGTGAGGGTTTCTCCTTGAGATTCTCGTCGAAGGTCACAAAACCCTTCCCGGACATCTGCTCGTCGTCGAAGACCCAGTAGTAACCGTCGGGCGCTGAAATTCCGACCTGATCGCCCTCTTCAAACCCGCCGACGAGATCGAAGAGTGTCGTGAGGGGCACGCCCTTCACGGTGTACGGCCCGTACTTGATCCCGACCGTGGAGACCGCATAGCCATAGCCTTCCCAGGCCGGGAGTGCCTTGATCTCTGCGAAGGAGAGCACCTTCTCCTGGGTGCCGTCGGTGACCGTGAGGTTCCAGGCGATCTCGTCTCCGGCCGAAGCCGCGGGATCGGTGGTCTCGGTGGTTCCGGTACACCCGCAGGCGGCCGCCGCGCAGATGAGGGCAAAGATAGCCAGGATCCTGACGAAACTGCGCTTCATCCCCGCATCCTCCATACCAGACCGGCAACACCAAGCCCGGTCAGCAGTCCGACGATCGGGGCAGGGCTCTGCGTGGTCGGCGCGGACGTCGGGATGGTCGTCTTGACCTCGGCGGATCCCTGGAGCGACTTGACCGGGACATTCTTCGCCCCGGCATACCCGCCCTCATAGATCCGCACTTCGTCGATCCACTTCACGGTGTAGCCCGAGGTCGAGGGGTAGAGGTCGTCGAAGAGGTGGAGGCGTTCGGGCGGGAAGCACTCGCGCATATCCTGGTTCCCGAAGACATGCTTGCCCTCCGGGTTGGTGGAGTTGTCGGCAAAGAAGACCAGGCGCATGGCAGCATGATAGTCAGGCGGATAGCCGACGCCCTGCCGCTCGCCGACGGCTGCGTCCTCGCCGTTGTACCAGCAGATCCCGATCGGGCCCTGGCGCGGTGCGGGTTCGTAGACGTTCTCGTATCCGAACTCGATGTGGTAGCCGTCGCCTGCCTTGACCATCACCTCGTCGCCGGGCGCCATCCCGCCGACCAGGTCACAGAGGTCGGCAACATTCGTGCCCTTCACCGAGCCGCGGTCCTTGAAGTTGGTGGTCTCGTTTACGTCCCACTGGGTCTCTTTGTCCTCGGCAAAGACCGGGCCCTGGTGGTAATAATGAGTCACGCCGTCCCCGAGGACCGGGAGGTTCTTCTCCATCCACTGGTAGTCGACGGTCGTCTCGTTGAGCACCGTGGTGCCGTCGTCTGCAATTTTTACTACATACACCGAGTCCGTCGGTGCGGCCTGCACCCCTGCAAAACATGCGCAGAGGAGCAGGATCAGAAATACCCTTTTTGTTCCGTTCATACAATCACCGTTCTTTTTTCAGCCACAGTGCGGCGATACCGAATGCCGCACCGGCACAGACAGGAGAGAGGGGCGTCTGTGCGGCGCCCTCTCCCGCACGCTGCGGTGTCATCGCAACCGTCTCGAACGTGCTGTTCGGCGGGTAGAGACTCACCACCTCCCTGCTGTCCCCGGAGAGTTGGGCCACCGGCACCACCTCGGCCGTGACTCCCTCCGCGCTCGCATGGACCCGCAAGTAGGCGAGGGTGTGTTCAAGGCTGTTCGCATACCCGGCCATCTTCTCCTCTGCAAGGGAGTAGAGCGCCTCCCCGCCGCAGGGAATCACAAAGTACGCGGTCCCGTTCACCTCGTATCGCTCGTAGGCATGGACATGCCCGCTGAAGACGCCGTCGACACCGTAGCGCTCGAAGAGCGGGGTCCAGGCCTGGCGCAGGGTACGGTCTCCGCCCCAGTGCCGTTCGTTGGACGAGAAGATCGGGTGGTGGAAGGCGGCAAAGGTCCACCGCTCCCCGGCACCGGCGAGGTCCTCTTCCAGCCATGTGGTCTCTTCGTCGAGCCGCCCCTTTGCCCAGTCATTGGAGTCGAGGACGGCGACATGGACCTGGCCGCAGTCGAAGGAGTACCACTCCGGCATCCCGAAGGTCTCGTAGTACACCGAACGGTTCCCCTCATGGTTGCCCATGGCCGGGTAGATGGTGGTATTTGCAAGCATCTGCCGCCCTGATGCAAAGAACTGGTTCCACTCGTCGAGGTCGTGGCCGTACGTGACGAAGTCCCCGCAGTGGAGGACAAAGGAGAGGTTTTCTTCCTCTGCAATCCGGTCGGCGACAAGTTTGTGCCGCTCAAGCGGGGTGAAATACGGGGCCTGCCCCCTCGTGTCGCTATAGACCACAAAGGTGCACGGCCCATCTCCAAAGGTCCTGAACCGGCAGTCCGGACCGGTCACGCCGTCTGTGGTCACCGCATAGTGATAGACGGTCCCTGGGGTAAGATTGGTGAGGGCGACGTGGTGAAGAGGGGTTTTCTCCAGGTCGGTCGCCTCCGCGGTATACCCGCCCTCGAAGAAGGCCGCTTCGTCGGCGTACGCCACCGCACCACCGCTCGGCCCGGGGGTTTTCCATGAGATGACCGCCGAGGTCTCGTCGGTCCCGGTGACATACGGCCCCCAGAGGAGACCGTCCCCCGCGGCGGCGACGGCGACGGGGAGGAGGAACATGGCGAGGAAGCACCATGCTCCGAGTTTCCTGTGATCAGATCTCACGCCGATCATTCCTTCAACCTGACCTCGCAGGTGGCCATCCGGTCAGGGACGACCATCACGTCTTCGACGGTATCGGAGTCGGAGCGCCCGACCACCTTGACCGTGTACTTCCCGAGGTCCATGCCGGTGAAGAGATGCGGCGTGACTTCGCCGGTGTTCAGTCCGTAGAGGTAGATCTTCGCCCCTGCCGATGTGCTGTTCACATACAGGGCACCGTGGGCATAGGTCTCCAGATTGAATGTGACAGAACGATCGTCGGTCCCTTTCGGGATGAGAACCTCGTCCTCCTTCGGGAGGTACCCGGGCTTCGTGACCATCACGCCATGGCGGCCGTACGAGACATTTTCTATGAGGTACGGGGTCGCATGCCCGGTGTCGAAGCCGTCGATGAAGATCTCGGCGCCAGCCGGTTTTGAATCGACCATGAGGGTAGTGAGGCCTGGCATCTCTTTGAGAAGTACCGTCTCGCCGTCTCCGGCATATGTCGGGATCGGGACCGAGAGGTAGGCGCCGTCATGGAAGACTGAAGCAAAGGCGTTGAGGACCGGAACCTTCACCTTTGCCGGCATCTTCTTGCCGGTGGGGTGGCCGTTGACCGCACAGTACTCCCCCTTGAAGGCCGGGGCATCCAGGGTGACCGTCCGCGTCATCGACTGTTCGTAGCGGTCGAAATAGACCGGGACGATCGTGCCGGGGATCACCCAGACCTCACGGGTGTCGACCCGATACTCGGCCTTGCCTTTTTTGACTTTCACCTTGTGCCGCCCTTCTTTGAGGCCGTTGACCACCTGGGGGGTCGTCCCCTCGATCTTCTTGCTGTCGATATAGATCGTCGCCCCCTCGTCGGTGGCGTCCACATAGACCCCGCCTGAACGCAGGTCGGTCCCCTGAGCGGCGAGGCGGTCCAGACAGGCCGGGTCGACGTTGATGTTCGGGCTGGCCGATTCGAGGGCGACCGTCACGTCGGTTTCGCCGGTGAGGTCGAAGGTGGTCTCGTAGGGACGGTAGCCCTCAAGGGCCAGTTCCAGAGAGTGAGTACCGGTAGAGAGGCCCTCAAACCTGGCCGGCGTGATCATCCCGAGGTACTCGCCGTCAAGGACGACCTGCGCCCCGGCCGGGTAGGTGATGATGTTGAGGGGTGCGCTCGCCGGCAGGGAGGGTGCAGGTGTGGAGACCGGTTCGATGGCAGGCGTCGGCGTGGGTTCAGGCGGTGCGGTCACCGCTGTCGGTGCCGGGAAGAGGGCCCCGACGAGCGGGAGATTGTGCAGCCAGCCAAAAAAGCCCGACCAGAAGCCTTCCTCCTCTGCGGTCTCGACCTCGACCTCCCTGTCCTGGATGGTGGTGGGCGGCGGAGACGAGGTGGTCTGGACGGTCGGCGGCGCCGTCGTCTGGACGGTCGGCGGTTCGGGGGTCGGTTCCTCCTCGCGGGTGCCGACGACCAGGACGGCGAGACGGTTCTCCAGATAATCCCCACGCTCGTCATACGAGACGCTGAAAACCGCAAGCGTGTTGTCGCTCGACTTGAGGTACGAGGTCACCTCGGCCTCGCCGATCGAAATATTCTCCTCGCCGGCATCGAGGAGGTTCATCCACTCCCCGTCCTGGAATGTGAGGCAGTTGGTGGAGGTGTCGTTCCCGGATGCACCAGTCGCGACCGAGAAGACCCTGGCATCGATCGCTCCGTCTCGCGGGATCTCGTCAGGGAACCAGGCCTTGCTGGTGGCGGCCTCTTCATCGACACCGGCAGAGGGATCGGCCTCGACGGCGTCCGCACCCTCGGCCACCCAGTACGAGATGCCTCGATGATCGTCCCTGACGACCGCAAAGAGCACTCCGCCGTACAGGGTGAGTGAGGTCTCTGCCGGGCCGTCGGATTTCACCTCTAAAGAGCGAATGCCGCGAGGAAGGGTGGCCGGAAGGTCGTAACACCAGGTTTCGACGGCCGGACTGTCACCGTTCGGGCCGCGGTCGGCATAATAGTTCGTAAGGCTGAGCCGCTGCGAATCGAGATGAGCAGAGATGTCTTCCCGTTTCGCATCGCCCTTTGCGGTGTTGTTCGTGCCGAAAAGGTACAGGCGAGCGGTCTCGACATTCTCAAGCCCGGTGGTGTTGAGCGAGAAGCGGGCGGTCTCTCCGGCCTCGATCGTCTGTGTCTCGCCGGCGGTCCGGATAAGAGCGACCGATCCGTTCACCGTCCCATGAAGGGTCCGGGTGAGTTCCGCGCCCTCAAGGCCGCGGGGCCTGGAAGACCCGCCGTCGCCAGAGGAAGAGCCCCCCTGGTCGGGGTCGATCTCGCTGTGGATGATGATGTCAGAGACCATCTGGACCGAGACGCCGCTTGCCGATGGATAGGTTCCCTGGTAGTAATACCAGTACTCCTCGTCCCATGACTCGTGCATGTCCCAGTTGCCCCAGACATGCATTCCCGCCTCGTTCGTCGTTTCGCCCAGGAAATAAAGACGCATACCCTGCCTGAAATCTTCACCGACAGTCCCGATGTCCTTGCCATGATACCAGGCGATCACCATCGGTCCCTGCCTGGGATTGGGGTTATAGACATAATCGGCAGGCCAGGTTTTCTTCAGACCGTCTTTCGCTTTTATGGTGATCGTGTCTTCTTCGGGATCGGCCCCGCCGACGAGGTCGCAGAGGTCCATGACGTCGGTGCCCATGAACTCGCCATGATCTTTGTACTCAAGATTGACATCCTCGGTCGGGTTCCAGGCGTCATAGGGTTCGCCAGGATGGACATCTTCCCATGCTCCCTCGAAGATCGGGCCCTGGGTATAGTACATCGTCTCGCCGTCTCCCTTGACGGGAAGATTATCTCTCATCCATTCCCAGGTGACGGTCTTCTGGTCGAGGACCGTTTCGTCGTCGTTTGCCAGTTTGGTGATGGTCACTTCGGTCGTCGCCGCCGAGACCGGAACGGTGATCAATGGTGCCAGAAGGAGAAAGAGTGCGGTGACGACCAGGATTCTGGTCGCCGCTCTGTGCATTCCCTTCATGGTCGGTTCATCTCCTCAGGACAGCGACGGCACAGAGGGCAAGAAGACCGGCCAGCGGACCGAGAGGCGACCGGGCGGCCGTCGTCGTCGGGACACTGCCGGCATCGCTTCCGGTGTCGTGTGCCGTGATCGCAAGTTCACCTACCTGCTTGACCGAAAGCCCGCTCGTCGAGGGCCAGTCCCCGCTGAAGAAATGCCATTCATCCTCAGGAAGCGTCTCTTTCATGTCGTTGTCCCCGAAGACGTGCCAGCCCCAGGGATTTGTGGAGGTGTCGGCAAAGAAGATCAGGCGCATCCCGTCATAGTAGTCAGGGACATAGCCCGAACCCTGCGGGTCGCCGGTGAGAGAGTCCTCGCCGACGTACCAGGCAAGTCCCATCGTGCCTTTCTGCGGGTTCTCTTCATAGACCGACTCATAGGAGAACTTCTTGTAGAACCCGTCCTCGGCCTTGACCTTCAGGATATCGCCGGGGGCCATGCCGCCCACCAGGTCGCAGAGAGCGCTGACCGCGGTCCCTTTGACCGCACCGTAGTCTCTCGTGTCGACATTCTGGTATTCGGCGGGATCCCATTTGTCGGACTCGTTGAAGGTCGGACCCTGGTGATAATAATGGGTCACGCCGTCCCCGAGAACGGGAAGGTTCTTCTCCATCCAGATGTAGTCGACCGTACGCTCATCCAGGACCGTTTTCCCGTCGGGGGCGTACTTGACGACATGCACCTCGGTCGTCGCCGCGGCCGCCGGGATCATGAAAACCAGCAGGGCAAGCACCAGCCCGACGGCCTTCAATACGCCATGATCTCTCATTTTGCGATTCAACTCCATAAATATTCCATTAAAATTTTTCTTACATAAAAAAAATGGGTTTATTTCTTCCTGAGAACCAGGAGCGCACCGAGCGCGATGAGCGGCAGGCCCCAGAAGACCGGGGTCTTCGTCGGGGTGGTGGCCGGCACCGTCGTCTCGGTCGTCTGGGTCGCAGGCCCGGTCGGGGTCTCGGCCGGCGCCTCGACCGACGGGTGGGTCACCTCAGGTTCGGCGGCCCCGCCCTTCACGGTGGCGATGGCGAAGTACGAGAAGCCCGGAGATTCAGCACGGTAGACTGCCTCTCCACCTTCTTCGCCGAGGAACTCGGTCTCAAGGTGTTTCCAGGCACCGTCGACGTACCGCAGCATGGCGATGTCGCCTGTGCCGACACCCTGGCTCGCAAGCCAGGCCGAAGGCACGGCAAACTCGAGGGTGATCCCATCGAAAGAGGCCGGGTCGGCGCGGTACAGGGTGATCTCCTCGAATTCATAGACCTGACCCTCGGGGGTCTTGACGTCACCCGGGAGCGAGGCCTTCTTCACCGTGACCAGAAGTTCGGAGACCGGTTCGCAGGCACCGACCGTGATCTTCGAGATCGCGGTCTCGCCTACCAGGAAGGTCTTCTTCTCACCGGTCTGGAGAGAACCGGCAAAGGCGGAGACTGCAGAAGAACTGCCGGACGAACCTGAGGCCGACTTCGGCGCGGGTGCCGCCGTGCCGCCGACCGCGAAGTACGAGAAGCCCGGCGTGGTCGCCGTGTAATACGCAGCGCCATCGCGGTTCTCCAGGTGGGTGGTGGGGAGTTGCTGCCAGGCGTCGCCATGGTACCGGTAGAGTACTACGTCGGCCGGGGCGAGTCCCTGAGCGGAGAGCCAGGTCAGCGGGACTGAGAACCGAATCTCGGCACCATCGATGTCGTCGGAAGCTGTACCGAAGGCCGAGATCTGCATGGCCTGATAGAGCGCCTTCACCGGCGCCTTCACTTCAGGCGGAAGATCGGCGCTCCCGACCGAAAGAACAAGGTCAGGGACATCTTTCCCTACGGTGACGTTGATCCGGGAGACCGGGGAATTTTTAACGGTCACGTTGACGGCTTCGCCCTTCTTGACCGGGCCGAGATCGGTGAACTCGGTATCGAGGTTGAGCCTGATCCGCTCGACGCCGCCGATCTGCATCTCAGAGGTTACGTTGGCACCGACAAGGACCAGCGGCCACTGGACTCCCTTCTCGTTCAGGACTTTGTCATTCAGGGTATTTGCGATGATGTAGTCCCTGCTGTCGATGATATCGCGGCTTGAAAGTGTTTCGACCGAACCGTCGCGGCCGACGATGTCGATGGTATATCCTTTCAGGGCGAGTTCACGGTCGAAGGCCTTTCCAGAATGTTCATTTGCATCGTCTACCCAGCCGCAGAGGAAGTACAGCGGCATGCCGCTCCAGCGGTTGCCCTGGGCGTCGACGTACTCGGCCTCGTGGTTCGCACCCATGGTGCAGGTCAGCGCGCTCTCGAAGAAACCTTTGCTGATGTCTCTCGTGATCGCACCTTCAAGGCTCAGGTTCCAGGGTTCCTCGGCGACGGAGTAGATCCTGATCTCGCTGATCCACTTCGGCGAGATGCCACCACAGGAGGGGTACCGGATGCCGTCGGCGGAGTAGTAGTGCCAGTAGGCCTCGTCCATGCTCTCGTGCATGTCCCACTGCCCGAAGACGTGGTCTTCAGGGGTGTAGAAGAGCCGATAGCCCTCGACATAGTCAGGGACATAGCCCTGCCTCTCGGTCCACCAGACGAGGACCGCATCGCCCTGCCTGGGGTTGGGGTCGTAGATGTTCTTCCAGCCGAGTTTGGTCTCCCAGCCGTCTTTTGCAATGAAGGAGATCTCAGTGCCTTCGGGCATGCCGCCGACAAGGTCGACGAGGTCGCGCACGGCGGTGCCCCTGATGACATCCTCGATCTTCGGCGGATCGAGGGCCTTGTTCTCCTCGGGGTTCCAGAGGTCGTTGGGGTCGAAGGTGACGCCCTGGAACTTGTACAGCTGGTCGTCTCCATGTACCTCGAGGTGGTCCTTCATCCAGAGGTAGTCGACCGTCGTCTCGTTGAGAACCGTGACGCCGTCGGGAGCGAACTTGACAATCCGTACCGCGGGGACCTCGGCCGGTTTCTGGAACTCGGTCAGTTCGATGGAAGCGATGCTGCCGACACTGTTGCTGCCGGCGACGTCGGCACCGACGAGCCTCAGGGGCCAGGGCGCCTTATCTCCGTCGTTCGGGAGAGCGGTGCCGTTGAGTTTGTTTGCGACGATGTAGTTGTTGTTCCGTGCAATGTCCTTGCTCAAGAACTCCTTGGAGTACCCGTCCTTCGCGGTGACGATCACTTTGTAACCGTTATCGGCAACGAGGTCGTTGAAGCCGTTCTGGCCGTGCGGGACACGGTCGTCGACCCAGCCGCAGAGTTCCCAGAGGGCGATACCTTCCCAGCGCTCGCCGGTCTTCTGGTTGGTCCAGCTCAGTTTGTGGTGTGAACAGGATGCGGCCTCTTCAAAGAACGCCTGGGTACAGGTGTAATCGATCGGTCCTTTCAGGGCGAGGTTCCAGGAACCTTCCGGCGCCGGGCCGGGGATGAGGTCGACGAGGTCGATCTCGGCGACAGCCTTCACCGACTTGGGTACGCCGTCACCGACGAGTTTGAGCGGATATGACTTGTCATCCGCAGGGATCGGCTGGCCGTCCACCAGGTTTGCAAGGATGTAACCATTGTTGCGAGCGACCTGTTTGCTCCCGTATTCCTGCGACCATCCGTCAGATGCGATGACTCTGACAGTATAGTTCGTCGCAGCAAGGTCGTCGTCGAAGGTCCAGTGGTCTTTGCTCTCGATATTGTCGGAGACGCCGACAAGGAGCCAGAGGGGTACGCCGCTCCAGACGCGGTTCTCGTTGTCGGTATACTCGACCGTGCCATGGCACCCGACTTCCTCGAACTCAGCCTGGGTGACGGTGTCGTTGACCGCGCCGCAGACCTTCAGGGTCCAGCCCTCGTCGGGTCCGGGGAGGCCGACGAGTTCGATGGTGGCGATAGCGCCGACCAGTTGTCCGGCGTCGGCGGCGGAGCCCTTGATCTGGAGCGGCCAGCAGGGTTTGTTCTTCTCGCCGATGGTCTCGGGGAGAGGTTCGCCGTTGAGAGTGTTCGCAACGATGAAACCGCTGTTACGAGCCATATCGGCGCTCGGGATGTTGATCGAGTAGCCGTCCTCCGAGATGACCTTCACCGAATAGCCTTCGGCGGCCAGTTCGTCGTTGAAGGTGTAGTGGCTGCCGCTCTCCTCGTCGTCGACCATGGCGACGAGCATCCAGAGGGGCATGCCGGCCCAGACGTCGCCGGTATCGGGATCGGTCCAGCTTGCCCTGTGGCTGGACAGGCAGGCGATGCCTTTCTCGAAGTCGGCCTTTGTGACGGTCGCATCGCAGGCGCCCTTCAGGGAGAGGGTCCAGTCAGTGCCAGGCGCCGGGGGGGTACCGCCGTTGACGGTGATCGCAACCACGGCGGTCGCCGCTTCAGGGGAACCGTCGGGGCCGTAGTAGAAGATCACTTCGTCGCCGTCATGGAGCGGGTAGTTGGGGTAGCCTTCGGTCTCGTAACTATCCCAGTAGTCGAGCATCTTGCCGTTGACATAGCACTCCCAGCCCGCCTCATGCTTCACGAACGGGAAATCCGCGATGGCGTCAAGGATGATCTTTTCGTACTTGACATTGGTGAGGTAGTCAAAGTTGCCGGCTATCGAAGCCGCGTGGAGAGCGCCGAACGGAGTGTAGTTGTCGATCTCATAGGTCTGATCTGCGGACTCCTGCGTGTAGGTGCCCTCGGTCAGGGTGACGCCACCGTTGAAGATGACCGTCTTGCCGGCGAAGGGATCTTCTCCCACCGCGACATCGATCAGAACCGCCGCGACTGCGTTCTCAGGAGTGACACCGTCAGGCCCATAGCAGAAGACGACCTTGTCGCCGTCCTTCAGCGGATAGTTGGGATAGCCTTCCTCGGCATAATTGCCCCAGTAGGCGAGTTTCTTGCCGTTGACATAGCACTCCCAGCCCTGGACTTTCTTTTCAAACTGATATTTATCGATGGCATCGAGGACCAGTTTGTCCTGGTTGTTGTTCACGACATAGGTAAACCCGCCTTTCGTGGCCGCGGCGTCAAGTGCACCGAATGGCGTGAGCGTGTTCACCGGGTAGGCTTCGCCGGAAACGTCCAGGTTGAAGGTACCTTCAGTCAGGGTGACTCCGTCGTTGAAGATCTCATCGGTCCTCTCTTCAGGCGGGCCGAGTTCGATCTTCGAGATCCCTTCAAGGGCCCGCTGGGTGCCGTCGACACCGGTCCCCTGCAGGTAGAGGGGGAAGAAGACGTGATCATTAATCGGGGTCAGGTTCAGTTCGATGTCGTCGAATCTGTTCCCGAGGACATAGGTCTTCTCGCCGGCCGTCACTTCGGTGGAGTAGAAGGTGGAGACATAATCAGCACTCTTCTTCTTGCCGTAGACCTTGATGGTGTAGTTCTCCGCGGCGAGGGTCTCGTTCACGGTCGTGGGGTCGTCGTCGTCGATCAGGCCGATGACTGCAGCGAGGTTCGCGCCTTCAAGGAGGCCGTACTGGTTGTGCTCGAAGGAAGCGTAGTTGTCTGCGGCAAGGGCGACGAACTCACTCCTGGTGAGCGTGCGGTTCGTCGAACCGTTCAGGAAAATGGACCAGTCCGGCGGCACGGGGTCGTTGCTGTGGATGATGGTCCTGTTGATCATCTTGACCGAGTTGCCGCTTGCAGAAGGGTACTTGCCACTGTAGTAATACCAGTAATCCTTGTCCCAGGACTCGTGCATGTCCCAGTTGCCCCAGACATGCATCCCGGCCTCGTTCGTTGTCTCGGCGAAGAAGTAGAGACGCATCCCCTCATTGAAACTTTCATTCACGTAGCCGATGTCCTTGCCATGGTACCAGGCGACCACCATCGGCCCCTGCCTGGGGTTGGGGGTGTAGATGTACTCTGCCGGCAGCTTTTTGCGGAACCCGTCAGATGCTTTGATCTCGACCATCTCGTCAGGGTCGGCCCCCCCGACAAGGTTACAGAGATCCTTGACGTCGGTGCCCATGAACTCGCCGTGGTCCTTGTACTCAAGGTTGACGTCCTCGGTGGGGTTCCAGCCGTCATAGGGTTCACCGGGATGGACTTGATCCCATGCCCCTTCGAAGATGGGGCCCTGGTTGTAGTAGATCGTCTCGCCGTCCCCGAGGACCGGGAGATTATCTTTCATCCATTCCCATGATACGGTTCTCTGGTCGATGACGGTCTGGTCGTCACTGGCCAGTTTGGTAATAGTCACTTCGGTCGTTGCTGCAGCCACGGGTGCGACGAGCATCCCTGCAACTGCAAAGACCAGAAGTGCCAGAATCATAAATCGTTCCTTCATCTTCACATACTCACCTCGTTATCCAGAGGGGGGCCACCTTTCAAAAGGTAAACGTAATAAATCTCCCCGCGGAGACATAAAAAGGATTACTCGATTTAAAGAGTTAATTTAACCTCATTAACGGAGGCGTTTGAAAATCCAGGAATACAGCCAATTTCAAAAATAATATCACATACTGCCAATTTAATCAAAAAAAAAGAATTTATACCCAAAATACAATCAAATATCATACCTTTTGTCTGATCAGTACTACCGCACCGATCGCAACGAGAGATCCAGCCCATACGGGCGAGGATTGCTGCGAAGGAGTGGTGGGCACGTCGTCTCCAGACAGACCAGATGCCGCTCCCTCCTGCGCGACCTGCACCTCATCGCCCGGCACCCCGGCGACGGCGAAGAGGGAGAGATCATCCGACGATGCCGAGAACTCCTGGTACCCGTCCCTCACGGCACCCGCATCGGTGGCGAGCGGCGTCCAGGCGGTGCCGGCATGGCGCATCAACGCGACGTCGCCGGGTTCAAGGTTCTGCTCCTCCATCCAGGAGAGGGGGACCCGGAAGGTGACCGTGACCGACGTCGGGTCGGCCCGTGCGCCATGCAGGCCGACCTCCAGGTAGCGGTAGACCGGGGCGTCAGGGGCCTGCACCGCGCCGGCGCTCTCCCGGTCATGTACCTCGACATGGAAGGGAGCGCGCTGCTCAGGGAGAGTCACCGAGACCTTCTTGACGACTGCATTGTCGGTGATGAAGGCCCTGGTCATCGGTGCGGTCGATGATGCGGAACCGGCATCCCCACCGCTCGGGGGGGTGCCGCGGGTCGCGACCAGAACGGCGACCCTGCTCTCCAGCACCCCGCCGCTGGCGGCATCCTTCGTCGCCCGTATCATGGCGATGTTCTCTCGCGGGAAGAGCACCGGCAGGACGTCGAGATCGGCCGTCACCACGTTACCCTGGGCCTTCAGGGCGTCGGTCCACTCGCGGTCATTGAACCCGACGGTCCCGGTCGACCCGGTGCCTGCTATCAGGAGACGGGCGGCGGCCGTCTGGTCGAGGTCGAGGGCATCGTCGAAGAGGGCCCGACTCACGGCGTCGTCCTCGAAGACTCCGTCTTCCTCGTCGATGGCGACGGCATCGCACCCGGCCACGACCTGCCAGACGACCTCGGGGAGGGCCGGGTCTTCACGCACCACCAGGAGCACCCCGCCGTCGAGGGTGCAGACTTCATCACCGCTCCCGGTGTTCTCGACGGTGACAAACGTGTCGCCCGACCTGATCCCGTCAAGCTTGAAGACAGAGGTCGCCGCCACCGGTGCGTCCTTCTTCCCTGCCCGGTCGGTGAAGGTCTCATCGGGCTCGACCGTCTTCCCGTCGATCTGGACAGTCAGGTGCGGGTCGGTCCCGGCCCCGTCATCTCCTTTCTTTGCATCGCTCACGAAGAGATAGAAGACCGCGGTCTTGATCGTCCCGGTCCCGTTCCCCGGATTGAGGGTGAGGCTCGCGCGCTCGCCTGCCTTCAAGGTTCCACTGCTCCCGGCGACCGGGAGGAGCGAGACCGAGCCGTGCAGACACTCGCCGGCGGGAGCTTCCATCTCGTTTCCGGAGAGACCCGAAGCGTCCGACGTCCCGTCACTCCCGCCGTCGGGCGAGACATCGCCCCCGCCGGAAGGCGCCGTCCCGACGACCGAAAACCCGCTGCTCCCGGCCCCTGAGACGCGGTTGGTCCAGGAGATGCCCAGGCCCTGGTTGGACTGGTTGCACCAGCCATAGGAGTTGAAGGCGGCATAGGTGGGCAGATTCTCGAACTCGTACTCGATCTTGACGGCGCCGTTATCGATCATGTCCGCGATCAGAGCGTTCTCACCGAGGGTTCCGGCATGGAGATCGATATAGACGGTGTGGAAGGGGTTCGAACCGTCGGAGACGTCCTGGCCGTAATAGATCGGATATGCCCCGGGCTGATTGTTCCCGGCGGGTTTCCAGGTCTGCGGGCTGTACACAAAGTCGTCCTTCGTGATCGTCCCCTCATACGTGCCGTCGACATACTCGACCTCGTCGGCGGCGGGAGGCGTGTTCACCACCGGCGTCGGGGTCCACTGGTAGCCGCTCGCCCTGATGTGGAGGGCGAAGTCGTCGGGGATGGTGCCGTTGACCGCGACCATCAGGATCATGTCGTCGGTGAACCCTCTCCCACCGGTGTTGGTGAGATAGAAGACACCCGACTGTTCCTCGGTGGTCGTCACCTGTCCGTACGGTTCGCTCTCCGGGTCGGTGCTGATGTGGAGGGCGTTGAGCCCGCCGCCTTCGAACTTGAAGAACTTGGTCAGCCCGTCGGAGAGCTGGAGGTCGAAATTGCTGGTGCCGGGCATCGTGATCCCGCCCACGTCGTCGGCCACGACCGGGACGACACAGACGGTGAGCAGGAGGAACGCCAGTGCAAGAAGGGATCTTCCCATTTTTTTTCCGATATCATTCATCGTATTCCCACCATTGGTTGAAAGAGGGTTCAGGATATGCTCCTGTATTTTCTTCTCGACAGATGAAATTTGTTTTTTGAGAGAAGTTCATGAGATCTGGTTAACTGCATTGGGGCGCACAAAAAAAAGAGAAGATTAGTCCCTCTTCAGGAGGAAGAGGGCACCGATCGCGGCGATGGAGAGGAACCAGGGGACCGGCGACTTCTGCGTCGGCGCGGTGGTCGCGGGTGCGGTTGTCTCCTCGACCGTTGCCGGTGCATCGGTCACGGCCGGTGCCGGGGTCTCCGTCGTGGCAGAGCCTGCATCAGTCTGCACCGACGCCCCACCCTTCATCGCGGTGATGGCGAAGTACGAGAAACCCGGCGATACTGCCCGGTAATGGGCTTCTGCATCGGTTTCTTCCACAAACTCCGTCGGAAGAGCCGTCCACCGACCGTCGTGGTAGCGCATCAGTGCGACATCCTGCGTCGTCAGTTCCTGCTCCTTGAGCCAGGAGAGAGGGACCGAGAACGTAAAGACCGCTTCCTTGATCGAGGAGTCGTCGGCATGGGAGAGGTCGGCCTCAAGGGCGCGGTAGACCACTCCGGACGGTCCTTCGACCGGGAGGGTGTCGACCGGGCGGATCGTGACCTTCAGATCGTCGGTCTTCTTCGCCACGGTCACGATCACGGTCGAGATCGGTCCCGAGTGGTAGGTCAGGGTCCTGGACGCACCGGCGTCCAGACCCTTCGTTGCAGATGGAAGTGCCCAGTCGTCGTCTCCTGAATCCGGAAGAGGAACAACACGCAGCGTGGCGGTCCCGTTGACGGTGCCGTTCGCGGCGGTGACCGTCGTCGTGCCTGCTGAGAGGGCAGAGAAGTAGCCGTGTGCGTCAACCGTGCCGACGGCTTCATCGCTGCTCGACCACGCAAGGAGCGGGGCCGGCATCTCGTTGCCGTTCTGGTCGATGGCATGTGCGGTAAGTTGTACTCCGCTCCTGGCCTGGACCGTTGCTCCGGCAGGTTCGAGGGCGATCGAGGTGAGGAATCTGGGGATGCCGACGACCGAATAGCCGCTTGCACCGATTCCGGCGACCTGGTTTGTCCAGGAGATCCCCTGGCCCTGGTTGGCGGCAAGGCACCAGCCATACCCGTTGAAGGCGGCGAAGGTCTCCAGGTTCTCGAAGGAGTACTCCACCTTCACCGCACCCCGACCGTCGTCGTCGAGTCCGGCAAACCTGCCGTCTTTCAGGGTTCCGGCATTGAGGTCGATGAACATGAGGCTGAAGGTGTTCCCCGCATCACCCACATCCTGACCCTCATAAAGGGGAAGGCCGACCGGTCCGATTGCACCGGGCCCGGGCTTCCATGTCTGCGGACCGTATATAAAGTCCTCCTTCGTGAAGGTCTCGTCTACCAGACCTTCCACATAGGTGTAGTTGGTCGGGGGTTGGTTTCTGACCGGGTTTGGGGTCCAGGTGTACCCGCTCGATTTGATGTGGACGGCAAAGTCGTCGGGCACGCTCCCGTTCACCGCAAGAAGAAGAACCATGTCATCGTTAAAACCCCTGCCGCCGGTGTCGGAGACATAAAAGGTGCCGGACTGGTTGCCGCTTGTCGTGACCTGACCTGTGGGCGTTGCAGGGTCCGCAGTGATATGGAGTGCGTTTAAGCCCCCGCCGTCGGCCTTCATGTAATAAGTGTTGTTGTTCCAGACGCCGTAGACAGCGCCGTCGAGGTTGTACTTCACGCCGGCGTCATTTGCCACGTCGATGAAGATGTGGCGGTTCTGCGACATCGGGGCCATCGCGGGAACAGAGGGGGCCGTCACTGTTACGGAGGCGGTCCCGCTGACCGTACCGTTCGCGGCGGTGATCTCGGTGGTGCCCGGGGAGAGGGCCATGAAGTAGCCGTCTTCATTCACGGTACCGACCGTCTCGTCAGAACTCGACCAGGCAAAGGTGACATTCTTCATCTCCCGTCCTCTCTGCTCAAGGGCGGTCGCGGTGAACTGCACGCCGTCCCACTGCGCCACTTCCGCGGTCTCCGGGGAGACGGAAATCGACGTGAGGACCGGCGGGATGCCGATGACAGAGTAGCCGTTGGAACCGCCTCTGGCTTGATCAATGAGGTCGTTCGTCCATGATATCCCCTGACCCTGGCCTGCGTAAAGGCACCAGCCATAGACATTGAAGGCTGCCGTGGTCTCAAGGTTTTCAAAGGTGTATTCGACCTTCACCGCACCTTTCCCCTCGTCATCGAGGCCTGAATAGGCACCGTCAAGGAGGTTTCCTGCATAGAGATCGACGAACATAAACTGGAAGGTGTTCGCCGTATCACTCTGGTTCTGTCCGTAGACAAACGGCTGGATCCCTTTCCGGGGAGGACACGGTCTCTGGACCTGGGGCCCATAGATGAAGTCCTCCTTGGTGAAGACCTCGTCCACGACATCCGTGACATAGGTGTAATTGGAAGGACTATCTGATGGAGTCCAGGTGTAGCCGCTCGACTTGATATGAACGGCGAAGTCGTCAGGGATCGTGCCGTTGACGGCGACCGCCATGATGACGTCATCAAAATAGCCCTTCCCACCGACAGATCCAACATAAAAGGTACCTGACTGTTGATCAGATACGGTGATCTGTCCGGTTGGCGTAGCAGGGTCAGCGGTGAGACAGAGTTCGTTCAGTCCTCCGCCATCTGCCTTGATGTAGTAGGTGTCATTGTTCCCTTCGGTGCCGAAGACCGCACCATCAAGGTCGTACTTCACGCCCGCGTCGTTCGCCACATTGATGAAGATGTGGTTGGGTTCTGGTAGCGGTTCGGCCGTTGCCGGTGTGATCGCAAGAGTCATCAGGAGGAGGAACATCGCTGCAGCGATGAGCGTTCCCAGTGACCTCATGTGTTTTCGTTGGTCAATCACGTAAATCACCCCGTATAATGGACAATATCATAAAAAAGGCAATATATTGTCAACATGAGACAAAATAAGCCCTAAAAATAGTTCAATACGCGATTGATTAATCTTTGCCATTTAGAATCAAAAATTAAATGGATTAAATTAACTAATTTAAAAACAGAGAGATTGAGGTCTTCATCCCCTTTTCAGGATGAAAACAACTCCAATCGCAACGAGAGATAAAGCCCAGAAGACCGGCGACTTCTGCGTCGGCGCGGTGGTCGCCGGCACAGTCGTCTCCTCGACGGCCGGCGCATCGGTCACGGCCGGGGCAGGCGTCTCCGTCTCACCGACCTGTCCGGCGGCAGAGGCCGCCTCACCGCTCGCGATTGCGAAGTACGAGAACCCGGAGGCCTCGGCCGAGTACAGGGCCTGGCCGTTCTCTTCCTTCACGAACGCGGTCTTGAGCGGTTTCCAGGCTCCGTCCTCGTACTGGAGGAGGACGATCTTGTCGGTGGAGAGGCCGTGCGCCTTGAGCCAGGTGGAGGGCACCGAGAACTCAATGGTCACCCCGGCGATCGTGGAGGGGTCGGCCCGGTAGAGAGTGGTCTCGACGATCTCGAAGGTCGTCGGCCCGGGGGCGTCCATGTTCTTCGAGAGAGAGGCCTTCTGCACCGTCACCAGGAGGTCGCCGATCCGGTCGTCTGCCTCGACGGTGATCCTGCGGACCGCTGTCTTGCTCACCGCAAAGGTCTGCGACTCCCCGGCAGGGATGGAACCCGAGATCGCGGCGACGTCGGAACTCCCGCTTCCGCCGGAGGAGGAAGAGGTCGCCGGCGGTTCTGCGGCCTTCGTGACCGCGGTCAGACCGAAGACCGAGAGGCCCTTCGGCGAGAAGGCCTCGAAGACCATGTTGCCGTCGGCGTCGGTGCCGATGAGGACCGTCTCCAGGACTTCCTTGGTGCCGTCCTCCGCGGACCTGATGATCCGCACCGCGTCGACGCCGCCGTGCGCATCGACCCACGCCGGGCTCACGGTCATGGTGATCGTGGCGTCGGCGATGTCCTGACCGTTCGCGAGGTTGGTCTTCTTGATGTTCATCGTGTAGGCAACCGCGTCGAGGTTCAACCCGTCGGCGGTGGCCGCGATCTGGAAGGCGCTCCGCGCGTCGGCTGAGACGTTCTGGGAGACGGTGGTCTCCAGGGCGGCGCCCGCGGGGAGGCCGGTGAGGTTCGCCGCAAGGGTTGTGGTGACCAGGCCGAGAGTATCGAACCTGGTGGCGACCGGCTTTGATTCGAGTCCGATCCCGGTGACGGTACCGTTGATGGTGTCACCCTCGACCGTGAGATTGCCGTTCATGATCAGGTCAAAGGTGCTCCGTGTGACCCTGACTCTCGTGCCGTTTTCGGAGACGGTGGCGTTGACTGCAGAAGTATTGATAGAGACCGCCTGCATCCCGCCACCACGGGGGACGACCTCACAGCCGGGGATATCAAGGGCATTCTTCTGGAACGACTCGCCGTCCGGCGAGGCGACCGCAACCCGATAGCGCTCGATCGGTTGCATGAGGGGGTAGAAGTCGATGTTGTCGTCCGTCAGATTGAACGGCGTGTCGCCAATACCGTCGCCATTCCTGTCGACGCCAGTGTAGGTGTCCCAGTAATTGCCGACGTAGCCGGTGTAAGTGTTGCCGTCATAGACATAGGTTATGGGTTCGGTGGAGTTCCAGGTACCTGCGGACGATCTCCTTAAGGATATGCCCACCGTGTGGTTCAGCATGGTATTGAGGTACAGAATTACCGGCTCGGTATTTTTATTCAGGTACATCAATGCAGTATTATTCGAATCGATCGTATTTCCGGTGATGATGGGATTACTTTCGTACCCGATGTATAGATCGTACTTCCCGCTATCTTTAATGGAGTTGTTTGTAACGCTTACATTGAGCGATCTCGTTATACTAATGGCACTATGCCCTATATTAGAGAGGAAATTATTTTCTAAGGTAATATTTTTTGACTCTCTGATAACTAATGGTATTCCGAAACTGTAAGTGAAATCACAGAGAGAATTGTCTCTCACGGCGATATCACTGCTTTTTTGGATTGCAATACCATTGCTACAAAACACCTCGGTAAAATTATTCTCTGAAACGATGCTTCCCTTCGAATCTTTGAGAGAGATCGATATTTTTTTGTTGTCTGTTCCACAGTTCCCGGAGATCGTGCTGTCAATAACAAACGCTATTATGGCGTTATAACACTGCGAGATATTGTTGTTGGTGACGAGAACCCGCTCCCCTGAGATATGGATTCCGCTGGATCTACTGCAATTATTGACGACATTGTCCCTGACGACACCGTCGGTCGCGTCCCCGTCGATTCCATCGTAGCAGTTCTCCACGATACAGTCGGATACGACACAGTCCGGTGCACACAATATGCCGCTCTCGGTCGCTGTTCCCAGCTGATAGGTGAAACCGGTGACTGAAAAACCCCTGATCTCCACACCGCCTGCAACGATCTTCAGACCAACAAGTATTCTGGATTCTGGTTCGTCCGGCGGCCGTTGGATGATTGTAGATTCTGGACCATTCTCCGAAATGAGGGTCAGCGACTTGTCAATCGTGACACTTTCATAGTACGTCCCGTCCTTCACGATGATCGTGTCGCCGGGCTTTGCCGCATCCACAGCATCCCGGATGGTAGTGTAGTCGGCGCCTCCGGAATCATCGACATAGTAGACAAGTTTCTCGGTCGGGAGTGTCAGTTCGATGCCGGTGATCTGGTCCACGATGTCACCGGTTCCGGTGATCGCGGAGCCCCGCATGGTAAGCGGCCAGTATACCTTCCCACCGGCGTCCCCGACCGGGATCTCCTCGCCGCCAAGACGGTTGGCAACGATATAGGCATCCGTCTCTGCGCCGGTAATCGCGACACTCTTGAATTCAGATACCTTCGGACCATTGCCGACGGTTCCGTTCACGGTGATGCGGTAGTCGTATGCCGCAAGTTTCTGGTTCACGCTTTCGGGGTGGGAGTCATCCACGCGCCCGACCAATACTGAGAGGGGCAATCCATTCCATTCACGTCCCTTCCGGTCGGTGTACGTCACGGAATGATTCTCAGCCAGTGCGAGGAAGGTTGTCCTGTTCATGATCTCGGTGCGAACCCCTTTGAGGGTGATCGTCCACTCATACTCCTCCCTGCTGAGGACCGTCACCGTTGCCGAACCCTCGATGCCCCCGCTCGATGCCGTGATCACTGCCGTGCCCCGATTTTCGGCCAGAAATACGCCGGTCTCGGGATCGATGGTCCCGACCGTCTCGTTGTCGCTCCGCCACCCGACGGGGATCCCGTCCATCGTTCTGCCAAACTGGTCAGAACATCTCGCGGCAAATACTGTGGTGTTCCCTTCCACGACGCGGTTGGATGAAGGGGACACGGCGATACTCTGCAGTTCTGCCGGTTCGTCGGGCACGGGCATGACAACATACCCGCTGGGGTGGGTCGCGCTCGTATCGTCGAGCCGGTTCGTAAACTGGAGCGTGGTCGGTTGTTCAGAGGTTTTATACAACGCGTAAATGTTAAATGCAGCAGTGGATTCAAGATTTTCAAAGGAATAGTCGATCTTCAGTGCTCCACCGTCGGTGAGGGCACCGAGGTCTTTCACCCCCGTCAACACGCCGGCATTCAGATCGATGAACATCACCTGAAAAGCATCCCCCGTATCGCTCATGTCCTGGCCATGATAGATCGGATAGGGCTGACCCGCCGGCCAGTCTCGGCCATTGTACGGCTTCCAGATCTGCGGACCATAGACGAAGTCGTCCCTGGTGAAGGTCTCATTCAGTACTTCGTCATAGTAAATCTGGGATTGCACGTCAGGGAGGTCGGTCTTCCCCAACAGCGGGAAGACATACCCGCTGGATTGAATGTGAGCCCTGAAGTCCTCCGGGATCGTGCCGTTTACGGCGAGCATAAGAATGATATTATGGGAACAGCCCTTCCCTCCCGTATTGGTAATATAAAATGTTCCTGACTGGCTGAAGGAAGTCGTTGCCTCCATACCCGCCAGATCTGGTGTGGGCGAGATATGGAGTGAATTGAGCCCTCCTTCCCCGGCAAACTCAACACAGTAGGTGTCGTTTCCATAGTCGTTAAAGCGTGGCCCGTTGTCATTTGCCACATGGAAATAGAGGGGGTACTGGTCAGGGAGTGGATCAGACGCCGCTCCGGGTGTGATTATAAATGTGATCATCAGGAGAAAAAAGAAGCCCGTGATAACCCATGGCTTCCGTATTGATCCTTGATTACGTTGTTTTCTCATCTTTTTCACCTTTCGTCCCTTTCAGGACAATTTTCACGGCTTGTTCATGTCCGGCAGCCGGGCACCGGTTAACAGATTTTATGGACTCTTTTTTAGAATTTGCAACATATAAGGGTATCTTTTTTAATTCAGAGCATATTAAACTGGTAAAATTAATCTTATTGATTCAATAACAATCAATCAAAAAAGAGGGAATTATCTGGACCTTTTCCAGTCCCTGCAATCAGACATTGTAAAGATCGATGATGAAATCGGTGATCTCCTCGACCGATCTGTCCGTGCTACTACACCCATATCCGTGCAACTTCAGGGGGTAGTAGTATCTCCAGGTAATCTTGGGGTCAGGATAGCCGTCTGGACTGAGGTATTCGTCGTCAAGTTTGTCGGCGACGACAAACGCACTTGAATTCTCTGCGTCAAGTAACTCGGAACTGTAGAAGGTCGAAGTTCTCGCGACATTCTTGTTTTTCCCGACCACCTTGATGGTGTAGTTGCCCTCAGCAATAAATTCGTTAAAGGTGGATGTTGTGTCGTCATCGAAGTAGCCGATCAACCGTTCAAGTGTTGTCCCGCTCCATTCTCTCTTCTTCGGATCGGTAAAAGTAGCCGGATCGGTCTGGGTCAGCCCAATGAAAGTGCTGTTGTCGATGGTGGTGTTCGTCCATGTGTTGTCGTCATTCAACCGGCAGAGGTTGACCGGCCAGTCAGCCGCCGAGACCGGGATGACGCAGAGTGCGACCATGAGCAGGAGCGCCGTTGCGATCGCCCATGGAGAAGAGTTGTAAAGGAAATTTTGTTTCATGTTTCTCACCTGTTTGCTCCTGTCTGTAGAACCACTCATGAAACGACATTTCAGGTGGTTTCATGTACTCCAACAAGTGCCAGAGTTAAATTCAGTTGGTTGATAGAGCGGATCAATCAACTGCAACATATTGATAGATCCACAGTGACACATATAATTTCCTAAATGAATCTATAATATCGCCCTATATCACAAAAAATCAGACATAAGACCATAAAAATCAATTTCCATCACCCAGGGGTTCCCGTCTTCGGGAACCGCCCCGGTGCGTGCGTGCAGAAGAGTCCTTTTTTCCGGAGGGTAAGGACAGGGGATGCCCCCAGGGGCAGATAATGGAGGGTCTTAAACCTTGAGACTGGCCAGGACGATGATGCAGTGCAAGGGTCCTCATGTATGAAACCAGGGCTATTCACCCGATTTCTGCCTGGCCGGGATGATTCATGGAGTGTAGTCTGCCCCGGTCCCCTGTCCGGGTGTATCCCTCGAAGGTGTGTGGTCTGCCGATCTGTTCATGGACGTTGATTAACATAAAGCGTTAATCAAACAATTATGTTTGATGATCTCAGACAAAATATATCTTTCGTTTTGCCCCCGCCGCGAGAGAGCCCATCCATGATCATTCAAAATGGAAAAAAACGTACAATATGCCCATAGACCGACCGGGGCAGATGCGGGAAACTATCTGCCCTTAACATCGGCGACAGATCAACACGATAATATTGGCAGGTCTCAAAAACTATGACACAAGGCCGTGATCCCGTGCAGAATAACACAATATCGACAGAAGAAGGAACCGCCCGGATACAGGAGTGCAGAGACGCTCTCATACAGGTAAAAGAGGAGATGCAGCGGGTGATCGTCGGGCAGGAGGAGACGATCCGAGACCTCCTCACCGCCCTCGTCGCGGGGGGCAACGTCCTCCTCGAAGGGGTGCCGGGCCTGGCAAAGACCCTCACCGTCCGGACGCTCGCCGCCTGCACCGCCTGCTCGTTCGCCCGCATCCAGTTCACCCCCGACCTCCTCCCCTCGGATATCACCGGCACGACCGTCTATCGCCAGCACGATGGGGTCTTCTCCCTGGTGAAGGGCCCGGTCTTCCACAACATCGTCCTGGCAGACGAGATCAACCGCGCCCCGCCGAAGGTCCAGTCGGCCCTCCTCGAGGCGATGCAGGAGCGGCAGGTCACCATCCAGGGCGAGACCTGTGCCCTGCCCGATCCCTTCTTCGTCCTGGCCACCCAGAACCCGATCGAGTCCGAAGGAACCTACCCCCTCCCCGAGGCCCAGACCGACCGCTTCCTCTTCAAACTCATCATGGACTATCCGGGCGTGGAGGACGAGGTCGAGATCCTCGACCGGTTCGCCGCCAGGACCGAGGTCGCCCCCGCCTGCGTCCTCACCGTCCCTGAACTCCAGAACATTCAGGCCACCGCGCGCGCCGTCCGCGCCGACCCGGCGGTGCGGGAGTACGCCGCCAGGATCGTGGACGCCACCCGCCACCCCGACAAGTACGCCCTCCGGACCGGCGAGTACATCGAGTGGGGCGCCTCGCCGCGTGCCACCCTCTCCCTCGTGCTGGGGGCCAAGGCCCGCGCCCTCCTGGAAGGCCGCACCTACATCGTCCCTCACGACATCAAGGCCGTCGCCCACAACGCCCTGCGCCACCGCATCCTCCTCACCTATGCGGCAGACGCCTGCGGGGTCAGGAGCGACGCGATCATCGACGAGGTGCTCGGCGTCGTCGAGGTGCCGTGATGGAGACGGCCGCCGACCTGATCGCGCGGGTGAGACCGGTGCCGCTGATGGCCCTCCTCCAGGCCGGCGGCACCTTTGCCGGCGGGCACCGCTCCCCCCTCGTCGGGCAGGGGATCGAGTTTGCCGGGATCAGGGCCTACGTCCCGGGCGACGACGTGCGCACCATCGACTGGAAGGTCACCGCCCGTCGCGCCGCCCCCTATGTCAGGGAATATACCGAAGACCGCGAGATGAACCTCTACATCGCCATCGACTGCTCGGCCTCGGGAGGGTTTGCCGGGGCCGGCCAGAAAGACCGGACGATCATCGACGCGGCGGCGGCCCTCGTCCTCGGTGCCGAGTCGTGCGGCGACCGGGTGGGCCTCTGCCTCTTCTCCGACCGGATGGAGAGTCTCGTCCCGGCGCGGCGGGGACGGCGGCATGTGGCCGTCCTCCTCTCGGCCCTCCTCGCGCGGCTGCCCTTCTCGGGCCGGACCGACCTGCAGACCGCGCTCGGCGCCCTCACCCCGTCCCTTCCGCCGCTGAGCACCGTCCTCATCATCTCGGACTTCGTCACCCCGCCCTTCACCGAGGCGCTGAAGGTGCTCGGAAAGAAGCACCGGGTGGTGCTCCTCCGCGTCACCGACCCCCACGAAGAGACTCTCCCCGACCTCGGCCTCATCTCCCTGGAGGACGCGGAGAGCGGGGAACAGATGATCGTCGACACCTCCGACCCCGCACTCAGGCGGCGTTTCAGTGAGGCCGCCGCCGGACACGCACGCACCCTCGCCCTGGCCGCCGGCGAGTGCCGGGCCCCGCTGATCCCCCTCACGGCCGGGGACGACCTCAGGGAGACCCTGATGCAAGAGCGGGGGCGGCGCTGAATGGCCGGATTTTCTCATCCCCTCTGGCTCCTCGGCCTCCTCGGCCTGCCCGTTCTGTATCTCCTCTACCTCAGGGCGGAGAAAAGGCGGAAGAAAGAAGCGCTGCTCTTCTCAGGTGTTTCCATACTCAAGGAGGCAATCGGGGAGACGAAACCTTCCAGGCGGCCGCAGGTCCTCTTCCTCCTCACCCTCCTTGCCGTCGCTCTCCTGATCACCGGCCTCGCCGGCCCCCACGTCCCGCTGGAAGGGATACACGAAGGCGTCTCAGTGGTGCTCGCCATCGATACCTCGGGGAGCATGGCGGCGACCGACTACCCGCCAGACCGCCTCTCGTCGGCAAAGTCGGCCGCAGAAAAACTGCTCGACGGACTGGAGAGCGAGGACTACGCGGGCGTCGTCATCTTCGAGAACGGGGCGATGAGCGCCGCCTACCTCTCTCCGGACCACGAGCGGGTCATCGGAAAACTCCAGGCCATCAAACCCCGGGACGGCCCCACCGCCCTCGGCGACGGTCTCGCCCTCGCCGTGGACATGGCCGACGCCATCCCGAACCGGAAGAAAGTGGTCGTCATCCTCTCGGACGGGATGAACAATGCCGGCATCATCTCGCCGGCGCAGGCCGCCGGGTTTGCGGTGGAGCGGGGCGTCCGGGTCTATACCGTCGGCCTCGGCTCCGCAGGCCCGGTCGCCTTCGGCACAGCCGAGGACGGGTCCACCCAGTATGCCCGCCTCGACGAGAAGACGCTCAGGGAGGTGGCGGCGACAACCGGCGGGAAGTATTTCAGGTCGGTGGACGGCGACACCCTGCAGGAGATCTATGCCGCCCTCCCGGCCGAGATCGAGCGGGAACCGGAGGAGACCGATGTCGCCGGGGCCTTCTTCGTTGCGGCCGTCCTCGTTCTCCTTGCTGAATGTTGGCTGCGATATGGAAGGGGGAGGATCCTCCCATGACCCGACGGTTCATGCTTCTCTTTCTCCTCCTCCTCCTTGCCATCGTCGGGATGGGGAGCGCCGGCGACGTCACCCTCTCGACACCGCAGAGCGAATACGTCTTCCAGATCGGAGAGACCGGGGAGGTCACGCTGGACGTCGCCAGCTCCCTGGCGACCGAGGTGCCCGGCACCCTCACCGTGGCGCTGACCCCGAAGGACGGAACCGTCGGCGCCGGCAGGAGTCAGGTCAGGAGCATCACGGTCGGAGCCGGGGAGAACACCCTCGCCGTCGCGCTCGGCACCTCCGACCTCCCCGCGACCTTCGGGCTTGCGGTCACCTTCGAGTACGACGGGAAGGCGGCGCATCTCTCTGGAGTGATCGTCCGCTTCGTCGAGGAGGTGACGGAAGAAGAGACCCAGGCCGAGGAGGAGACAAAGGTGACCTCGGTCGAGACGGCGGCGCCGCAGTCCCAGGAAGGAACGAGCAGCAGCCGAACCGGATCTTCGTCGGCGACCGACCGGATGGTCCAGGCCGGGCAGATGCCACAGGACGCCGACGCCCTCAGGGCAGGAATGGCAGAGGAGGACCGGTCGGTGCGGGAGGCGCGAGACGACCTCCTCGCCAGGGTGATGACCGATCCGGTGGTCCTGCGCCTCGACCACCGGTTGAAGATCGACGGCTTCCAGCAGGCCGGACAGGATGCCGAGCCCGAGAGCGGGACGTTCACCCTCACCTATCTGCGGGGCGAGGTCGAAGAGGCCAGGATCGACGGCGTGATGCACGACGACCTCGCCTATGCCTGCCTGGACTCGGCCGTCCCCATCCAGATCCCCGGCCTCGTGGCCGACAACCTGACCTTCCAGGAGTACGCCGGCCAGGTGACCGGCGAGGGACTTGCCCGCGGCAGGACGGTCATGAACCTCACCCACGAGGATCAGTTCTATTCCTTCTCATATGGCGAGGGGATCGCAGAGATCCGCGCCGTCCTGAGTGGGGGTAAGGTCAGGGAGGTGAGCCTGGACTGGCAGATGAACTGGGTCCCGCTCATCGGCCTGATGGCCGGATGCACCCTGCTCCTGGTCCTGGCCTACGCCACCTACCGCCGACGGCAGGATGAGGTGCCGCCTCTTCCCCTTCCTGAAGAGAAGAGCGTCCCTGCTCCCGGGCCGTCCCCGGCAGAGATCCTTGCGAGGGCCGAGGCCGACTATAAGGCCGGCGAGCGGGTGCAGGCCTACCGGGGTGCGGCGCGGGCCCTCAGAGAAGAGATCTCCATGACCCGCGGCAGGGGCAGAGAACTCACCGACGAAGAGACGATCGCACTCCTCGCAGAGGCGGATCGAACGACTTTAAAGATCCAGAACGTGCTTTCAAAGTGTAGCCGCGTCTCTTTTGGCGGCGAAACCCCGGATAAGACGGATTTCATGACGATCGTCGCGGAGGTCAGGGAGATCATCACGAATGAAGATGAAGATGTTCAATAACTCCATTTAACATCCTTCATCTCCTGAACCTCCAAAATCCAACGATTTCACAGAGAGTTCCGGGATTAAATCCTGCACCCTTATAATCTATCCACGTGAAAAAGTACACGAGATTTCAATGACAGTCTACGTAGCCATGGACGATACCGACAACCTCAACTCCCGCGGGACCGGGAGGCTTGCCAGGTCTGTTGCAGCGGCCCTCGCCGAAGAGTATGAGGTCTTTGGCGTCACACGCCACCAGCTCTATGTCAACGACGCCATCCCCTATACCTCGCACAACTCCTGCGCCGTCCTTCACCTCCCGCATGCCGAAAAACAGGACATCCCTGCGATCTTCGAGATGACAGAACAGATGATGCTCGACGACTTCGTCGAGGGCAGCGACCCGGGCCTGGCCGTCGCCTCGGCCAGTCAGGTCACCCCGGCCCTCCTCGCCTTCGGCAAGGACGCCAAGTCAAAGGTGCTCACCCAGGAGATGGCACGAAGCCTTGCAAAGAACCTGGACATCAGGCTCAAGGGACTCGGCGGGACCGAAGACGGGGTCATCGGGTCCATGGCCGGAATCGGGCTTGCCCGGGCCGGGAACGACGGACGGTTCCTCCAGGTCGGACGGATCAGAGAGATCACCGGCCTGTGCACCGCCGAAGAACTTCTTGAGGCCGGGATCGATGCCATCATCACCCGTGACGGCCGGCAGGTCACAAAAGGGATCATCGAGGCACCGGAAGGAAAATCGGTGAAGCCCTGCCCGATCGGGGGCTGGGTCGTCCTCATCGTCGATGAACAGGACGGACACATCATCCCTGTGAAAAGAGATTGAGATGGAATTCCGCACCAGAGTCGTCGTCGCCTTTGCGCTGCTCATCGCCATCGCAGCAACGGCTCTGGCGGTTCAGATCTCTGCCGAGGGGCTTTACGGCCCTGAAACCGGGCGGGAACCCCCGGTCAGTTCGGACATGACCTTCTCGCGGGCCGACTTCCTCTACGGCCCGCAGGACTGGCGTCCATACCTCACCCCCCTCTCCCTCAATATACTCCCTGCCACCGGCGAGGACGAGCAGTGGTACTTCATGCTCGTCAGACTGAACGAAACCCCACAGGGCGGCAACCCGGCCCTGTATACGACCCGCTCGGTCGCCGTCGACTATGCCTTCAAAGACCTCTCCGGCACTGCCGCCTTCTACCTGTACGGCAAAAGGGCCGGGAGCGGGAGGGCATGGACCAGCAGGCAGGACGGCTACGGGGCCTCCGGCCTCGTGGTCACGGGGACGGCCGCACCCGGACGCGGGATGCCGCAGGCCTCTCCGTTCACGCACACCGGCGAGTGGGTGGAGATGAGACTTGCCAACACCCACGGCCTCGGCCCCGACGAGATCCCCACGGCGACCGTCGCCTTCTGGTTCCCGCAGAACAAAGTCGGGCAGGACGCCCTGCATATCACCACCGACCTCGCACAACGCAAAGGCCAGGTCACCACCGACGCCCCCTCCGCGGGACGTTTCTTCATCACCCATACGGGGGGAAGCCAGGTCGGCGCCGTGTACCTCCTCGTCGCCGTGGACCGACCCCAGCCCGACACCTTCTCGCTCAGGCTCATGACGGAGGCGGTATGATGACCAGAAAAGAACCCTACTTCTCCCCCTATGAGATCGCCGTCCTCTCCCTCTGCGGCGCCCTCATCTTTGTCTCGAAGGTGCTGATCAAAGTCCCGCTCCACTCGCCCGGCCACTCCAGTCTCTTTGTGGTGATCCCCTTCCTCGTCGGCTGCGGCGTGGTACGGAAACCCGGAGCCGCGACCTATATCGGCCTGATCACCGGACTGCTCGCCTCCTTCTTCGGGCTCGAAGCCCTCCATCTCTTCGACGTCTTCAAGTACCTCGCCATGGGCCTGGTCATCGACGCCACCGCCCTGGTCTTCAACTTCAGGATGGACAACCCCGCCGTGGGCTTCATCGCCGGCGCCGCCGGGAGCATCGCAAAGATGGCGGTGAACTACAGCGTCCACCTCCTCCTCGGCGTCCCGGCCACCTTCATCGTCCTCGGCGTAGGGGTGGCCTCGGTGACCCATCTGGTCTTCGGCGGGATCGGCGGAGTGATCGGTGCCCTTGTCATTGCCCGCCTCATCAGAGCAGGAGTGATCGCGGGTGCGCCCTCCTCGTCCTGACCCCATCATCGATATCCGCGGCCTCTCATGCACCTACCAGGACCGGGGCACGGTCCTGAGAGACCTCGACCTTTCCATCAAACCGGGAGAATTCGTTCTCCTCACCGGCCCCTCGGGTGCGGGAAAGTCCACGCTTCTCAGGTGCATCAACGGGCTCTTCCAGCATGACGGGATACAGGGCACGGCCACGGGGGACGTGCGGGTCTGCGGGAAAGACCCGGCCGCCACCCGCGTCTGCGACCTCGCACGCCTGGTCGGCACCGTCTTCCAGGACCCCGACCACCAGCTCTTCTCAAGCGATGTCGAGAGCGAGATCGCCTTCGGCCTCGAGCAACTCGGGACGGACCCCGCGAAGATGAAAGGACGGATCGATGAGGCGGCCGGAGCCGTCGGGGTCGGGCACCTCCTGCAGCGAGAGGTGAACGCCCTCTCCTGGGGAGAGCGGCAACGGGTCGCCATCGCCTCGGTCGTTGCGATGCGCCCCAGCGTCCTCCTCCTGGACGAACCGACCTCGGGGATAGACCAGAGCGGTGCGGGCCACCTCGTCTCTGTCCTGAAGAGGTTGAACGAGGAGACCGGGCTGACGATCGTCGTCGCCGAACACCGGTACGAACATTTCTCCAGGGTCTGTTCCAGACTCGTCTCGGTCCAGGACGGCGCGATCTGTTATGACGGCCCGCCGGTGAGTGCGGGGCTTCAGGCGCCTGAACGCGATCCGGCCGGCGACGGGACCGGATCGGAAGTGCCTGACCGCCCGCCTCTTCTCTCCTTTGAAGGGATCGTCTACACCTACCCCGGCGCCGCCCGCCCGGCCCTCAACGGCGCCACCCTCACGGTCCATGCCGGGGAGGTGGTCGTCCTCGCCGGTCCGAACGGGTCCGGGAAGAGCACGCTGCTCCGCCATGTCAACGGTCTTCTCACGCCCGACCGGGGAACCGTGAGGGTCGGAGGAGAGGAGATCAGAGGAAAGTCGGTGGCCGAGATCGCCTCGTCGGTCGGATTTCTTGCACAGCATGCCGACACCCAGCTCTTTGCCGAGACGATCGAGGACGAGATCTCTTTCGCACCCGAGAACCTCGGGTTCTCCCCGGAAAAAAAGGAGGCGTCGGTCGGTCGGGTGATGAACGCCCTGGGCCTGGACCGGATCGGCCGTCTTGCCCACCCTCTCAACCTCTCGGTCGGCGAGAAACAGCGAGTGGCCATTGCAGGCATCCTTGCCATGGAGACGCCGGTGCTTGTCCTCGACGAACCCACCCTTGGCCTCGACCCGGCCCGCAAGGCCGGACTTGCAGAGGGGTTGCGCCGCTATGCGAGGGACGGAAAGGCGGTGCTCGTCACCACCCACGACCGGGAGTTCGCCGCCCTCCTCGGCGGGCGCGAGGTCAGGATACAGGACGGAACGATCGTCCAGATAGGGAGAGCAGAGCAATGAAACGGCAGAGAGGGGTGCACTATATCAAGGAAAACACCTGGCTCCACCGCCTCGACCCCAGGACAAAACTGGTCGCCCTCGTCCTGTTCAGCATGGCGGCGATGGCGACCGAAGATGCCCGCCCTCTGCTCCTCGTCTTCGGGACCGTGCTCGCCATCGCCGCCCTCTCGCACCTGACCCGTCCCTTCATCAGGTCGCTGCGCCTCCTCCTCCCGGTCCTCATCTGTATCCTCGTCATCGACGCCTTCTTCCCGCGGGCCGCCTGGGGCACGACCTATTTCTCGGCCGAGGTCTGGATCTTCCACCCGGTCCTCTCCACCGGCGGGCTTCTCTTCTCGGCGGCGATGTGCCTGCGCCTCCTCGCGGTCGGAGGGTTTTCCTTTCTCTTCATCATGACGACCGCCTTCTCCGACTTTGTCAGAAGCCTGCGGGCCTCCGGCCTCCCCAACACCCTGGCCTTCTCCCTGGGCTATGCCCTCAGGTCGGTCTCGGCCCTCACCGAAGATATCGGAAACATCATGGACGCCCAGCGGTCCAGGGCCCTTGAGTTCGACAGAGGAAATCTCGTCAAGAACCGGCATAAGATCCTGGCCCTCGCCGTGCCCGCGACGGTCTCGGTCCTCTCCAGGGCGCGGCAGGTCTCCGAAGCGATGCAGTGCCGGGGCTTCGGGGCCGCCGCACGCCCGACCTGTTATCAGGTGCGGCGGACAGGGTGGGGGGAGGACGCCGCCCTGCTCGGATGTGTCCTCTTCGGCGTCGCGGCCTCCTTCCTCTTATGAGGGTTCAGCAATATTCCTCATACCATCACGGTCCCATCGCCATCCTGGGGGTCGGGTAGCTGCAAGCGTAGGCGAGTATGAGAAGACCCTAGGTCTTCGAGAGCGCTATCTGAATTATCCCGAAAATTGGATCTGCAAAGTTCGGCATGAACCCCTGGTTCGAGCATACGCGACGAAAATTTTCTGAGCAACGCTTCACGTGTGGGCGGATCCCAATCCTCGAGACGGGCTATCTGGAAGATCTGGTTTCATCGCCGCCCCCGCCCATCTTCGTCGTGGGAGTCCGGGGGTGAAACCCCCGGCGCGAGACACCGGTGAAGAACCTGCGATGGGGGGCGGCACGCCTGATCATCGCGTCTTCTCCACATGCTCGTCTCGGGGACAACACCACGGCGAAGCGCATGAGGGATAGCAGATCATCAGAGGGCCACCCTCACAAAAAAATTCACAGCACTCTTATGACCGACCGCAGGCATTGAGCACCGCTTCCATCAAGGCCAGGGTCCCCTCGACACCGACGATCGGCCGGGCATGGAGACGGACCTGCCCGCGCTGCGGGAAGGTGAGCCCGACGTACGACACCTCAGGGGCGGCGGCGTGCTCATATGAAGAGCCCAGGATGAGGTCGGGGTCGGCCGCGGCGATGCGGTCCTGCATCTCTTCCAGGGAGACCGTCGCGCCCTCGCCAGTGCGCGGGGCAAGGCAGACGATCTCTGCGTCGAGATAGCGCCGCAGGGCGCGGGCGGCAAAGTCGGCATATGCCCGCCCCCCGAAGACCGCCGCCGCCGGTGGGTCGTGACGGGCGAGAAACTTGTCGCAGAGATGGTCGATCCGCTCCTCCGCGGCCTGCGCCTCCTTCGCCACCGGGTCGGGGTCGAGGTCGCACCGGTCGGCGGCCGCCGAGACCGCGGCGACCGTCGCGTCCAGGCCGAGGAGGGAGCCCGCGTTTCTCCCGACCCCTGACGCAAGGTCCGGGTTGGTCTGGAGAGCCACCGGGCCGCACCGCTTCACCCGCTCGAGCGGGCCGGCGGCGAGGGCCGCGGCCACCTTCCCGCCTGCCAGGCTCACGAGCCGCTGCGTCTCATAAAGGTTGCCCAGGTAGAAGGGGTCGACCGGATTGAGCCCGTCGATGGTGACCCCCTCCTCCCTGTCCCCTACCTCGGGGGCGAGGGCCGCGAGCGCCCGCATATACCCTTCCTCCATCCTCCCGGCAAAACCCGGACTATCGACGACGACGACGTCCATGCCGTCGAGCGCTCCCCTGATGTCCTCGCCGATCACCGCCGGGACGCAGGAGAGGACGACCGCCACCGGGAGGCCTGAGGACGCCACCTCGGAGACGACCGAGCGGAGGCGCTCCTCTGAACCCATGATCACCTCGTCCTCGACGAGGAGGGTGGCATGCACCGGGCGCTTGAGGAGGGAGGCCGGATAGAAGTAGCAGCCCGACGAACCGTGGATCACCACCTCCAGTCCGGTAAATCCTGAAAGGCAGGCGACCGCCCCGGTCATCGCGCACGGCCAGAGCGGGTCGGGGCACGGACACTCAGGCACGGACTCGCCTCCTCCACCGGTGAAGCAGCCGCCTGATCCCGGCCGTCCCCACCGGCGGGCTGTACGGGAGACTGACCCCGGCGTCGTCGGAATCGACCTGCAGGTCGAGCGCCTCCATCACCCGTCGCACCGGCGTGCACTCCAGGGCCCTGAAGGTCATGGGGTCGAGAGAGAAGACCGAGCCGCGTAGGTCTGCAAACGAAGCAAGCATCGCGCGCTGCCGTTCCTCCTCCTGCCGCACCGCTTCTTCGGCCCGGAGGTCCAGGAGCACTCCCACCTCTTCGAGAAAGGCGGTGCTCCCCTCCAGACCGATGGGAAACGAGGAGATGTACGGGGTGCCGAACCGCTCCTTCAGCATCTCGCCCACCGGCGCCAGGGACGGTTCCCTGAGAATGTTGAGCCGCCCGGCCCCGACCTGCTTGAGGTCGGCATAGCGCACATCCCGGACAAAACGAAGCCCGACCTCGAGGCCCAGGGACGCAAGCAACCGTTCCACCTCGGTGAAGTTCTCCTCCACCTCGTACTCCAGGTTCTTCTCCCCGATGACGGTGACCGTCTCCCCGGCCTCCTCGACCGGGTCGGCCAGTCCCGCCATGGCCGTGAGAGCCGCGTTCAGCCCGTCGGAAAAACACCCGCCGAGAAAACCGGCGGTCGGGAGCAGGACCACCGGGACGCCGTAGTCCTCGCTGCAGACCGAAGCGGCGTCGTCCCCGATCGTCTCGGTGATGCAGGTGGTCAGGACAAAGATGACGCCCGGCCTCTTGTCGGCCACCGCCCTGAGGGTCGCGGCCAGGTCCTCCTCGCCGCCGAAGATCACGCCCTGCTCGGAGAGACCGGTCGGGACGATCCTCGGGACCGCGGGGCGCCCCTGCTCGGCCATGACCGCATGAAGAAGGGAGACGTTGTGGTGGGCGCAGCCCTCGGGGCCGTGGACCACCGTCACCGCGTCCTCTACCCCTGCCGTGATCGAGAGGGCGCCGGTGAGGGTGCACCCCTCATATCTCTGCGAACTGGAGTGCAAGGTCTTCGAGTTCATCCATCTCAAGAGGTGTCGGGGTCGACGTCCGGTCGTTGGTGAGGACACGCCCGGCAAGTTCCCGGTACACCGCCGCCTGCTCGGAGTCGGGGGCGTACTCCATCACCGTCTGCTTGTGGACCTCGGCGAGCTGCACGGTGCGTGAGCGCGGGATGTAGGCCACCATCTCGGAGTTGATCCGTTGCGCAAACTCGCGGACCAGTTCCTCCTCGCCGGCCATGTTCTTCGCGTTGCAGATGACGCCGGCAAGACTGCAGGTCTGCTTCGAGCGTTTTGCAAGGCGTGCCACCGCCTTGGCGATATTGTTCGCCGCGTACAGCGACATCAGTTCGCCCGAGGTGACCAGGTAGACCTCCTCGGCATAGCCCTCCCGCATCGGCATCGCAAACCCGCCGCAGACCACGTCACCGAGGACATCGTAGACAATAACGTCGCCGTGGAGCGCTCCAAGTCGTTCCAGAAGTCTGAAGGTGGCGATGATCCCGCGGCCGGCACACCCGATCCCGGGCTCAGGGCCGCCGGCCTCCACGCACCTGACACCGGCAAAGCCCTCGCGGACCACTTCGTCGATCGAGACGCCGTCCTCCCCCTTCTCCCGGACGAGGTCGAGGACGGTCGGGATCCATGCCCCGTTCATCAGCATCCTGGTGCTGTCCCTCTTCGGGTCGCACCCGATCTGGAGCACGTCGAGTCCTCTTGCTCCCAGTGCTGCGGAGAGGTTCGCGGAGGTGGTGGACTTCCCGATCCCACCCTTCCCGTAGAGGGCGATCTGTTTCATATCCCGGTACTATAGGAATACATCCGATATATAGTCGGTTGGTTTTAACACAAGAAATGTAGTTCTCTCCGATCGGAGATCCGGGCGTGATGCCGACGATACGCGGGCATGCTGGATGAACCGTTTCTGAAGCGGACCGGTCCACCCCAACGTCAAGAGAGAGAGAGCCAAGTGCGGCAAAACCGGCTTTTTAGAATTGCTCATGAGGCGAAAGCACGCCTCAAGAATACGTGATGAAAATATCATACCAGAACTGGATCGATTCTTGATCCTCACCCTGGCGTTCGAGGAGTGAATCGAAGTCGAGCATCATGCCGCCCCCATCCATCTTCGTCGTGGGGGGTTCGGGGGGTGCAATCCCCCCGGCGCGAGGTGGCGGTGAAGATCCGACGATTGTGGGCGGCTCGTCGATCATCATAGGCCTTCCCCTCACTCAAACCCTTTGGCAAGGCCGACGAAGAGGACCAGGATCGGCACCAGTTCCAGACGCCCGAACCACATCAGGAAGATAAAGAGCCACTTGGAACCCAGGCTCATATCGGGCGTGACAAAACCGGTGCTGATCCCGTTGTTGCAGAAGGCCGAGACGATCTCGAAGATCACATGCGAGGACTCGAAGGGGGCGCCGTGCTCCAGGTGGAAGACAACGATGGTGCAGATGAAGACGGTGAGGAAGTAGAGGATGATGATCAGCATGTTCTTCGAGACCTCGACCTCGGCGATGTTCTTCTGCACCGTCTTGCCCCCATGTCTGAAGGGGACGACGACCTTGCCGGAGACGAAGATCCGCTTGAACCACCAGACAAGACTTTCGAGCCCGAGGATCACCCTGGAGATCTTCATCCCACCGGCGGTCGACCCTGAAGACCCGCCGATGAGCATGAAGATCACCAGGAAGAGGACCGTGACCGACGGCCAGGTGTAGGGGGAGGTGTTCTGGAAACCGGTGCTCGTGATCCCCGCGGTCGCCATGAAGAGGCCCTGACGGATGGCGTCCATGGTCTCTGCGCCGGTGAGGTACACGAGGTCGAGGGCGACGACCAGAAATCCCACACCGGTGAGGGCGAGGAGGGCGATGGCCTGACGGTCTCCGAAGAAGCCGAACTTGCGGTTATGGTACATCAGGTAGTAGAGCTTGAAGGGCATCGCACCGGCGATCATCACCGGGACAAGGAGGAACTCGAGGGTCGCGTTCTGGTAGAAGGGAATCCCTTCCGAGTGGACGGTGAACCCGCCGGTGGCGATGGCGGTCATCGCAAGGTTCGTGGCATCCCAGAGCGTGACGCCGGAGAGGAGGACAAGCCCGATGGAGAGGAGCGTGATGATAATATAGATCCGCCACATCGCAAACCCGGTCGCGACGACACTCGGCATGAAGGCCTCGGTCCTGCCCTCTGAGCGGTACAGCCCCCGCTGGACCAGCCCGGAACGGCTTGCCAGGGCGATGGTGAAGGCGACGATCCCGATCCCGCCGAGCCATTGCATGAAGGACCGCCAGAAGAGAAGCGTTCTGGGAGTGGCGTCGACGTCGGGGAGGAGCGTCATGCCAGTGTCGGTCCACCCGGACATCGCCTCAAAGATGCTGTCAGTGATCGGCATCCCGAGGCCGACGATGAAGGGAACCGACCCGATGACCGCCGAGAGAAGCCAGATGAGCGCGACGGCCGCAAGGGCCGCGGAGAGTTTGGCCTCACGGGCAGGACGGGGCACCTGCATCAGCAGCGTGCCGAAGACGACATAGATGATGGGGACGAGCCCCATGGGCAGGAGCATCTCCCACTCCTGATAGATGAGGGCGACAATGAGGGGGAGGCAGGTGACGACCCCAATAAATCTGAGGATCCTCCCGATATCTGGAGCGATAGCGGAGATATACTCTGTCCGGTCCATCCAGACAAGGTTCTGCTCCTGACCTCTTATCCTTTTTCTCTCCTCGGTCAGGGCGGGTCTCGCCGTCCTTCGCCGGTGAGCACGAACCAGCGGTTGATGATCCGCCAGGCAAGGATGAGTTCTGCGACTTCGCCGGCCGGGAGATAATGACGGTTCTGATAGACCTCCACCCCCTCGGCACTGGTCTGCTGACCGATGGTCCTGGCGAGTTTTCTGATGGCCGAATGGTTCAATTCGCCGTCGAGGGTGATCGCGCTCATCTCCCTGCCGTCGAGAGATTCGACGCTGTACCCGAGGCTGAACGGGCGGTCGGAGAGCATCAGGATCTCGCCGAGGTCGATGGATAGGCCGATCTCCATCGTCTGCCGCACCAGCGGTTTCTGATAGAGCGTGACCTGATAGATGTCATGCTCCAGGCTCGCCTCGCGCCCGTAGCCCGAGCAGGCGATCCCGATCACCACATCGGCATATCGCCGCTGGGGGGCGATGTAGCGTTCGTAGTCGGGAAGGCGGGCCTCCATCTCGGCGAGCACCTCTTCTTTCCGGTAGCCGCGCCGTTCCATGTCGCGCCGGAGTTTCCAGAGCCTCTTGACCGCCGGGTCGGGGTCGACGAAGAGCGAGAAGTCGAGGAGGCCGCGCAGGGCCGGGGTGAAGAGGGTGTGGAGGCCCTCCAGGATGAGCACCCGCGCCGGGGAGAAAGGAACCGGGTCGGCAAAAGTGCCGGCGGTGTGGTCGTAAATCGGTTTCTCGATCGATTTCCCGTCTTTCAGGCGGCTGATATGCTCGGCCAGGAGGTCGAGGTCGTTTGCTTCAGGGACGAGCGGGGTGATCCCGAGGTGCCTGCGTTCCTCGCGATCGTAGCGGTGATAGTCGTCGAGGGTGATGGTCGCGACGAGTTCGGGGCCGAAGATCGCCCTGATCGCCCGGGTAAAGGTGGTCTTCCCCGACCCGCTGTCTCCCGCCACCCCGATGGTGAAGACCCGATCCGAGCATGCGAGTTGTTCCCTGAAGTTGGGCGGTTTCATCATCCGAACTTATGGGCCCGGATGAATAAGGCTTGCGCACCCTCTTCCACTGGAGGGGATGAAACAGAGTCTTTCGAAATCGCGGCAGAGGGGATCCTCCGGGTCACCAGGAAGAGCACTTGAAGGAGATCGGGGTTCACGGGAGATCGGGGTCGATGAACCTCTGCACAGCCGGATATTCTCGAATATAACCATATTTTGGCCCTGTAGAATTCACCATGAACCCCCGGCTCAAGCATACGCGATGAAAATTTCCCGTCGCTTGATCTCCCATATTCAGACAGGAGAATCGGGGGGATCGAGTTCCATCGCCGCCCCCACCTATCTTCGTCGTGGGGGGTCCGGGGGTGCAACCCCCGGCGCGAGATTGTGAGAAAGATTTGATGATTTAGGGCAGCCAATCTATCATAGGAAGTCTCTAATCCCGGTGTATCGGCTTCAAATGAGTATGGCGAGTTCAAACTCCCATGCAAACCTGAAGAGAGGATCTTCGGGATCATTTTCATGGTAAACCCTCACCTTTTCTGGGTGCGAATGCGATTCAACCGCCTTCTCCCATCTTCATCCCGGGGGTCCGGTGGCTGAGTCCCCGGCATAAGCATGAGGGAAGGCGATGGATGAAGGTCGCAGGAGGGTTGAGGTGATGAAAAGGGGATGTTTTCTACAGAGCCATATTTTTGGAGTCTCTCGGCCAGAACCCGCAGATATTCCCTTCAAAATCGAGCCGATTTCCGGCCGGACTCAGGGCCCATATTTCGACGTACCGTACCCGACCAGGGTCACCATATCTCTGCCAATCATACGGGCCCTCTGAGGGCGTCGAGAGTGCAGGTATTTTCCGGCATTTCTTGAATCGGCTCCATTCTGTCGGGATCGCAGGATATGCCCGATACGGCCCCCGATCGGAGTGGCTGATCCCAGAAAGGAGGCATATATGGTCAGATCTCCAGAGAGGTGGGGGCGGCCCATCGGTCCCCCGGAATCCACCCTCAGACAGAGGATAGGGGGGGCAGGCGAAGAGATTTCTGACCATTTCCCTCTCGCAAGGAGAAGGATCAATAGGATCAATCCTTCCACGCTCACGAAAACTGCGACATGAGATTTTCATGGAGCATATCCCAAAACTCTCTGAGGCCTGAACATCCCCTCAGATCGAAGCGCTTCATATCTGGAATTCTGAACCCTATCCTCCACCGGAGGGCGTGCCGCCCGCGGACCCCCCGCTGATGAAGATTGGTGGAGGATCGCAGCCCATCTTCATGGCCTCTCGCCGCCTTCTCGCCCTAATCGCCATCCCTGGGGTCCGGGGGCAGCGCCCCCGGCGCGAAGATGGAGGAAGGCGTGATGATGATGATCAGGCGTGCCGCCCTCATCGCAGACTCTTCACCGCCGTCTCGCGCCGAGGGGCGGCGATAGAGTGGTGTTCACACTCACCATACCATCACACGGGAATGATCATAGACTCTTCCACACCCGAAGATTTCATCAGAAAAATTTTCATCGCGTATGCTTGAGCCGGAGGTTCACGCCTGATTCAACACAGCCAAAAAAAAATTATTTCCGATTCGTCCAGAGCCCGTGGATATTGCAGTAGATGCGGGTCTTTGCGTTGGTGTCGTCCACCGGGAACTCTGCCTCCGGCGCATCGCCGGGTTTGAGTTTGTGGACACAGAGTTTGCGCCCCTTCCTGACCTCGACCCATTCGATATAGTGCTTCTCCTCCATCGGGTGGGGGACGCTTCCGATCTTGACCTTTATGCCTCCTGCAGCCTTCTCAAGGACAGGGACATGCTTCTCGCCCATCCCGGCCTCCTCCCACTGCTCCTCCATCCTGATCATCGGCCGCCCGCAACAGACCAGTTCGCCCTCGCCGGCATGGGCGATCTTCACGACGTTCCCGCATTCCTCACATTTGTAGACGTCCAGGATTTTGGTCATCATACATGCCTCCTACGATCTGGGGACTACATCTTCATGCTTTTTAACGATTGTGTCGGCGAGACCGGCCAGCGCCGCAAGGTCCTCGCCGCCCGGATAGCCCCGCACATAGACCGGTTCGATCATCTCGGCATCCAGATGGGAGAGCGTCTCCTTGAGGTGCTGCACCGTCTTCCCGCCCCAGCCGTACGAACCGATGACCGAGACGAACTTCGTCTTCGGCCTGAGGATCGAGAGGAGATACGAGGCATGGACCGCCGCCGGGTGCGGACCGAAGAGCACGGTCGGCGCCGCGAAGACGATCGTCGCGGCGTCGACGGCCGTCATCGCCACCTCACCGAGGTCCGCCCGGGTGAGGTCGTAGGGCTGCACCTCCACACCCCGCTCGATGAGGGCGTCGGTGAAGAAGGAGACCATCTTCGCGGTGCTGCCGTGCATCGAGACATAGGGGATGAGGACCAGGTTCTTCACCGCATCAGAGGTCCACTCCGCATAGGCGTCGAGGATGAGCACAGGGTTGCGGTACAGCGGCCCGTGGCTCGGGGCGATGACCTGCAGGTCCAGGGCACTCACCCGTTCGAGGGCCGCCCTCACACTCGCCCTGAAGGGCATCATGATCTCGGCATAGTAACGTTTGGCCGCGGGGCGGATCTGCATGAAGTCGTCGGCATAGAGTTCGCTCGTGGCAAGGTGAGAACCGAAGAGGTCACAGGAGAAGAGGATCCCGTCCTCGCGTTCATAGGTCATCATCGTCTCGGGCCAGTGAACCCAGGGGGTGACCATGAACTCAAGGGTCTTCCCGCCGAGGTCGAGGGCCTCTCCGTCCTTGACGATCCGGATCCGCTCCTCAGGCACGAGGAGAAGACGCAGCAGGAGGTCCCGGCACTTCTCGTCGGCGATGACCGTCGCCGCCGGGAACATCTCCAGGAGGAGCGGGAGCGTCCCGGAGTGGTCCTGCTCGGCATGGTTGATCACGATGTAGTCGAGCGAGCCGAGGCCGAGCCGCATCAGGTTCTTGAGGAGGTCTTCCTCGAACTTCGGGTCGACGGTGTCGATGAGCGCCGTCTTCTCGCTTCCCTTCACCACATAGGCATTGTAACTCGTCCCCTGCGGGGTGCCGATCAGGGCGTCGAAGAGACGCAGGTTCCAGTCGACGGCCCCCACCGCGTGGACGCCGGGTGCGATCTCACGTACCGCCATCGCTCATCCGACCTGGTTGAACTTTGCCTTCACGGCCCCGCAGATCGGGCACGTCCATTCGTCAGGCAGGTTTACAAACCCGGTCCCTGCAGCAATACCCTGGCCGGGCTCCCCCTTTGCCGGGTCATAGATATGACCACAGATCGAGCACTTGTATTTCGTCATGGGATCACCTGCCCAGTCGTCATTTTCTGCTATAAGTCTTCGTATCAGGAAAGAACAGAAGATGCAGGAAGGGAAGGCCTTCCAGCCGCCGGTGAATCGCGTACCGGCTCAGTTCATCTTCACAAAGTCGCTCTTCGCCGCCCCGCAGACCGGACAGGTCCAATCGTCGGGGAGGTCTTCAAAGGGGGTACCCGGCCCGACCGCACCGTCTGGGTCTCCTTTCTCAGGGTCGTAGATATATCCGCAGATTGTGCATTGATAACGGTCCATAGTTCACCGTTCTTCACCTCGCACCTTTTCTCATATATCTTTTCCGAAACAATCCCGGCATGTCCGGGATGTTCCGGGAAATATCTGAGATCCGAAACTCTCGCAGATCAGGTCTTAGAAGAGCCCTGATCCATGTCTTCCATCGGCATTCACCTCTTCATGGAGATTGGTTGTGTCCTTCCCTCATCAGATCCGGTCTACCATCTCGTGAGAGGATAGGACGGGGAACGGCACGGTTTAGTGTGCTCTCTCCCGTCCTGCTCCTATCTTTGGGGTCATGAAAACAGAACGGCGTGATGATCAGCCATGCCGTCCCCCCCGTCATCGAATCTTTCCTGCCATTTCGCGAGGAGATAGTGCGGGGGACGTCGACAAAGATCGACCGCCCCCCGTCCGTGGTCTATCTTCGGGGTCATGAATACGGGACAGTGTAACGATCAGACCATGATGCCGTCCCCCCTTTCCATGAACTGTTTTGCCGTTTCACGAAAAGGAGAAGACGGGGACGGCACCACGCGTGATCCTGTTGAATGATGATCGCCTCTTACCGCCCCACCCCAATCTCCGGGGTCATGAAAACAGAATGGCGTGATGATCAGAACAGCCGTCCCACCCTCATGAACTGTTCTGCCTTTTCGCGAGAAGAGAGAGTGGGGACGGCACGAACGCGTGAACCCGCTGAAGAGTGATTGATCCTTTCCCGTTCCAGTTCTATCTTCGGGGTCACGACGACAGAACAGCGTGATGATCCAACCATGCCGTCCCTCATTACCGGATCTGTTCTGTTATTTCGGCTTTGTAGAAAGCCTCTTGATGAATATCTCTGCGGGGGGCTCGCCGCCCCCCGCTCCCCCCGCGCGAAGATAGGCGGGTGAAGGCAGTACGCTTTTCATGGCCATCGATTTACCTTCCCGACTCTATCGCCATCCCGGGGGTCCGGGCGGCACTCGCCTCCGGCGAGAAGATGGGGGAAGGCGGGTGAATCACGCTCGCACCCGGAAAAGGTGAGGGTTTACCATGAAAATGATCCTGACGATCGATCAGGACGGCTTGTATGATGATTTCTCCTCACCAGGATCATTCATACCTGAGATACAAAGTACAGAAACTCCCTCAGAATGATCGGCTGCCCTTCAATCGCAGAACCTTCACCGTCGGTTCGCGCCGGGGGGAGACCCCCCGGACCCCCCACGACGAAGATAGCCAAGGGGCGGCAGCAAGCTCTTGAAAGACACCGTAATTCAGAAACGTCTCCCCCTCACATAACAAGGCCGGAGAGTTTAGGGATGACCTCCTGGATAAAGTGAGTTCTCTACAGAGCCGATTTTCAGTTCAATTCCGAGGCGCGACAGTCCCTCAGACCATCACAAGCCAGGCCGTGTACACCACCGCCTGCGCAATACCGAGCGGAACACCAGGACGCATGAACGCGCCAAAACTCAGGGTGACCCCGCGACGTTCCGCGCCCTGCACGATGATGATGTTGCTCGCCGCCCCGAGGATGGTGAGGTTTCCGGCGATGGTGCTCCCGGCCGCAAGGGCAAGCAGGGTTTCTGGGCCTGCCCCGGCCTGTTCGAGGAGAGGGAGGGCAAGGGCAACGAAGGGGACGTTGGAGATGACCTGACTGGCGATCATCCCGGTCGCGATGACGGCAGGGACGCCGAGGGCCGCAGGACTCCCCCACCCCGGCGCCCCCTCAAGGACGCCGCTCTCCCGTACCCCCTCCATCACGACGAACATGGCGGCAAAGAAGACGAGCGTCGGCCAGTCCACGCTACGGAGGAGAACGGTCCGCCGCCCGGAAAGAAGGAAGGGTACGGCGGCCGATGCCGCGACGGCGGCGAGCGGTATCGCGGCCCCAGGAAAGATCTGGGGGAAGAAGGTCCTGACCGCCAGGAGGAGCACGACGGTCAGGAGAGAGAGGCGGACCAGGCCGACAAGCACACGGTCTTCGGCGGCCGATACTGCGGCCCGGCCGCATGGCCTTCCCCATTCGTCTCTGGCGGTAGCGTAGAGGACGGCACAGACCAGGACCAGAGCGATTGCGGTCGGCGGAGCGAGCGCGGTGAAGAACTGGACGAAGGGTTCGGAAAAACCACCGTGTACCGCCACCAGCAGGTTCTGGGGGTTCCCGACCGGACTGGCGGCACTCCCGGTTGTTATCCCAAAGGCGAGAGCGAGCAGGAGGAGGTGCGGCCTGATCCCGGTATGCCTGGCATAGCCAAGAAGAAGCGGGGTGCCGATGACGGCAATCGTGTCGTTGGTGAGAACCGCAGCGCCGACCGCAGCCAGAACGACGACAAGCGTCACCAGCGCCCCGGTCGTCCCGGCCCTGCCGAGAAGTTTCCCGGCGAAGGCGGCAAGCCATCCGCTCTCCTCCAGGGCGGCGCCCAGCAGCAGGACCGAGAAGAGAACGATCATCACCTCCAGGTCGATGGCCGTGATCGCCGCAACAGGGGTCACGGCACCGGCGAGGAGCATGGCGACGGCTCCTCCAACCATGATCTGCCAGATCGCCGGAGGCGAGGGGAGCACCTGCCTGAAGGCGATGAGGAGAAAGACCACCAGCGCGATGACGAGGGCGATATCCGTGCCGATTATGTACGCGCTCAAAGGGGATCTCTTTTCCCATGGACTCTCTCAGAGAGGGATGCCGAGGAAAGAGAAGACACCGATCATCTTCAGCCCGAGGAAGACGGTGAGCGCAACGAAGGCGTATTTCAGGAACTGCTGGGGGACGTGGTGGGCCATGACGGCCCCGACCTGGGCGGCCGGAATGCTCGCCGCCGCAAGGACCGCTGCCTGGAGGAGGTCGACATAGCCGACGGCGGTGGGTGGCAGGCCAGGGACTCCGAGGCCGTTGAGCATGTACGAGACGATTCCTCCGCTCGCGGTGAAGATCATCACGACCATCGAGGTGGCGACGGCATGGCGCATCCCGAAGTGCATGACCACCACCAGGATCGGGACGAGGAGGACACCACCACCGATCCCGCTGAGCCCGGAGACCAGACCGACGGGCAGGCCCCAGAGGAGGCAGGTGCGGGTGCTAACCAGGGGTGCCCCGCCCGCTTCTCCTTCAGGGGAAGAGAGATAAGTGCGGGCGCCCGCAGCAATGACGATGAGCCCGAAGAAGATCTCGAGAGGCGCGGCCGGGAGATGTGTCGCGATGAACGCCCCGACGACGGCGCCCGTCAGACTGGAGAGACCAAGGAGGACACCGGCACGCCAGACGACCGCACCCTTCCGGTGGTGGCCGAGGGCCCCGCTCACCACCGTGGGGAGGATGACCGCCAGACTTGTCCCGAATGAGAGTCTGAGCGCGAGGTCTTCAGGGATGCCGAGCGATAAAAAAAGACTGAACTGTATCGGGACCATGATGAACCCCCCGCCGACGCCGAGGAGTCCGGAGAGCACTCCGACAAGGAGGCCGGTACCGGCAAGAACCAGAAGATAGATGAGGTCGGTCATGGTCTATGCGCGTTCCTGATAGGTTGCTATTTCTTCTTTTCGGGCGGTCGCACCATCGTGGCGGGACCGATAAATTTCCTGAAGGAGATAGGGACACAGAATAGATGAAATCTTTTGCGGGGCGGAGAGGCTGATGAACCGCCTGAAAACGGTGCCGAGGGCCGGGAACCGGGCTGCCCGGGCGTCAGGTCTGAGGCTGCAGAAAGTGTTGTGTAACTCCGAACCAATATATAAAGCTTGTTGAGCACCCGCGGGCCGGATCCTGGAACCGGAGATCCCGGCAATCTGACCGGCCCCTGGCATGGACACGTTCATTCAGAAAAGATCCCCGGATCTTTCGATCTCGCTCCCGCCCTCTGAAATGAGAGATCATTCCGCTCCCGTCACCCGACCAGGAGGTGCAGAAAACATTTAAATACCAGATCCCCGATAGGAGTCCTTTGCCCCAGAGACACTATGAAGTGCGTAAGTGGGGGGACGCGCTTCATCTCGATGACGGGGTGTCGGAAAGTAAGGAGAAGTACAGGCTTGCCGGGCCTGCCAGGCCGTCCCCATTCAGGGGCGGGATGGACGTGACTCCATCGTACATCGTTGCACTGGCGGACGGCAACATGCTGGTTGCCGGAGTTCATCACAGCACAGCCACACTGGTGTGCAGGATATAGCAGGTGGAGGCCCTTTTCACCATACCTCCTATCCTGTTGGCAGGAAGGGCTGCGGTCCATTTCTGGGGGGGCGTGGACCCGCCCACCTCCTGCCGTCTCTGCCCAACCTCACCTGACTTCAACTTTTTTCTCATCCGCCGCCGACCGGCGGGAAGAGCGATATCACGTCTTTGTCGGCGATACGGGTCTCGAGACCGTCCTCAAAATGGATGTTTCTCCCGTTCCTGAGGATATTGACATGGTCCAGGAGGACACCGGGTGCCTCGAACATCGCATCCCTGAGAGGGGGACGCTCCTTGATGAGCAGGTCAAGGAGAGCAGCGACAGTCGTGCCCTCAGCCACTTCCATCTCACGCTCGTTCTCAAGGATATTTCTGAACGTTGCAAAGGACTTTATTTTGATTCTCATTTTCCGGACCTCAGTTTCTCTATTTCTTCTTTTCCTTCAACCTTCAGGACAAAGGTGCCGTGGCACGGCTTGGTATACGGGAAGATCACAAAGTTCCCGTCCACGCCGATGGGTATCGGCGGCACCCCGATGAGGGCCAGGTCGAATATCTTGTACCCCGGCTGTACCTCATAGACTTCTCGGTAATGCTTCTTGATAAATGCGCGGTACTCCTTGAACGAGCAATGTCGAAGGAGCACCTCATAGTTGAGGGCCTCTACACATCCCATTTCATCACCCTGTCGATCGCCTTCTTCAGCGGCATGGGGTTGTGGACTGCCGGGGCGACCACCGTCTCGCAGTCGAAGTCGATGAGCGATGCGAGGGCTTCCGCCTCCTTGCCGAAGACCACCGCGACCACCCGCCCGGCCGAGACCACACTCACCGTGCCGGCATAACTGACCCCGCTCTCACGGTGTACCAGCACAAAGGAGAGGTCATAGTCCCGTTCATCCGTCGAGATCTCTTCGATGCATCTCTCGAGGTCGAGCATCTCACCGATATAGTGATGCTCAGGATCGGCCATCGCAAGGAGCTGCCGTGCGGACGGGTTGCCGGCGACCACCGGCGCATACCCCGACCGCCTGAGACCGTGCGCCAGGTGGACGGCAAGACTCACCTGCGCAGGGGCCTCCGGACACCCCAGGATGATCAGACCTTCCTTTCTTTTTTCATCCGATATTTCCATTTTTCACTCCATCAACCCTGCAACCCGCTCCGGATGGGTGTAGACGGTGAATCGGTCCCCCCTCGAGAAGCAGATGAGGGTGATCCCGGCCTCTTCTGCGGCCGCGATCCCGCGGTCGGTCGAGGCCGCCCGCGAGATGACGATCGGGATCCCGGCATGCGCGGCCTTGGCCACCATCCCGACCGGTTGCCGGCCCGTGCACCCGATGACACAGCGCGACCGGTCGAGACCGCCGAGCACGGCACGGCCGATCACCTTGTCGACGGTGTTGTGCCGACCGACATCGCAGGCCTTCGCTACAAGTTCGCCGCCGCAGAAGAGAACCGAACAGTGAAGACCTCCGGTCCGGCGCCAGTCGTCCGACTCGATGGCGGCGGTCATCCGGTAGATATCGTCGACGCCGACCTGCAGATCGGAGGTAACGCGAGGCAACGGACGGAGAAAGGATGCTCCCCCAGAGGACCCGACGACCTCTTCGCCGCGGGGACGGAGAGCGGCCGTAACCCTGATCTCCCTGTCTTGCACCTCGACCCCTTCGACATGCCCGGCAAGCCCCTCTGCAACGACAAAACCCGCTCCAAGCTCCTCAAGTTGCTCGGCCGAGGCGACCATCCCGGTGACCGGCATGCCGTTCACCTGAAGACGATACCGCCGTTCGGCACAGACCTCGTCAACGATCTCGTTCGCCTTCCCCCCCCTGACCTGGATACACCGACATTTATAGAGATCCATCATATCATTCCTGTGCGGATGCATTCAAGGATCCTGACGTTGACACGTTCCCAACCATTATATGATATCCCCATTAACAATTGTTAATCATAACGCTCCGAATTTATGGATTGTGATTCTATGAAGCTCCCGTGTGAGACTGGCGTCTGGCTGATCCTCCCGTCTATCCGGGCATGTCTTGTGCAGGAACTGATCACAAAAGGGCTGCCCCAGAAGCAGGTTGCCCAGATGCTCGGGATCACGCCGGCATCGGTCTCCCAGTACGCCTCCAAAAAGCGCGGCTGCAAGATCGAACTCGGCACCGAGGTGATCGGTTCTATCAGAATACTCGCCGACGATATGGTGGCCGATCGAGTCGGACATATGGGCCTGCGGATGTGCGACATCTGCATGCAGGTGCGCTCCGGCGGCCTGATCGAAGATGACGGGAGTCCGTGCGCCCGCACCATGTTCTGCAACATCTCCCCGCACCACGTCACTGACGACCACCCCTGAATACACCCTGTTTTCCCTCTTCTCCGGGGTGCCGATCCCTCGCCCCGGAAAGGGGTGCGAACTTAATTATCCTTGCCACGCGATAACTAGGACGATGTACTCGCAGAGACTGGAGAACCTTCCACCATACCTCTTTGCCAGGATCGACGCACTAAAAGCTCAGAAAAGGAGCGAAGGCGTTGACGTCATCGACCTGGGCGTCGGCGACCCCGACCTCGCGACGCCGGACCATATCGTCGAGGCGATGGTCAGGGCGGTCAAGGATCCCGAGAACCACCACTACCCTGCCTACGACGGGATGCTTCCTTTCAAGGAGGCGGTCGCGACGTGGTACAGGAACCGCTTCTCGGTCTCCCTGGAGCCGGGCAATGAAGTCGTCGCCCTGATGGGCTCAAAGGACGGCATCGCCCACATTCCTGAGGCGTTCGTCAATCCCGGCGACTATGTCCTGGCCACCGACCCGGGCTACCCGGTCTACAAGACCTCGACGCTCTTTGCCGAGGGGAAGACGCATCTGCTGCCCCTGCGCGCAGAGAACGCGTTCCTGCCGGTCCTCGACGATATTCCGGCGGACGTCCTGAAGCGGGCAAAGCTCCTCTTCTTCAACTACCCGAACAACCCGACGGCCGCGACCGCACCCATGTCCTTCTTCGACGAGGTCGTGGAGTTCGCCCGCGAGCATGACCTCGTCGTCGTCCACGACAACGCCTACTCCGAGATCACCTTCGACGGCTACAAAGCCCCCTCCTTCCTGGAGGCGGACGGGGCAAAGGAGGTCGGGGTCGAGATGCATTCCCTCTCCAAGACCTACAACATGACCGGATGGCGGATCGGGATGGCGGTCGGCAGCCCTGAGGTGCTCTCCGGGTTGACGCGGGTCAAGTCCAATGTCGATTCAGGGGTCTTCGACGCCGTGCAGCACGCCGGGATCGCCGCGCTCACCGGTTCCCAGCAGTGCGTCGCCGACGCCTGCGCCGTGTACCAGGAGCGGCGGGACGCCCTGGTGAAGGGGTTGCGTGAGGTCGGGTTTGATGTCCAGGCCCCGAAGGCGACCTTCTATGTCTGGATGCCGGTCGACGACTGCATGACGGCGGCGGCAAAGTTCCTGAACGATGCCGGGATCGTCGTTACGCCGGGAGTTGGGTTTGGCGAGAGCGGCGAAGGTTACGTGCGTTTCGCCATCACCAGGTCGGTGGAACGGATCGAGGAAGCCGTCGAGCGGATCGGGAGGGTGGCCCTGTGAAACTCCCGTCCCACCTCACCGTCGAGGGCGGTCACCTCCATATCGGCGGCCGCGATATCGTCGACCTCGCCGAAACCTACGGCACGCCGCTGTATGTCACCGACCTCGACCGCATCGTCGGGAATTTTAAACGGTTCACCTCGGCCCTCACCGCCCACTACCCCGCGGTCCAGGTGCTCTTCGCGGCCAAGGCGAACGGCAACCTGGCGGTCATGCGGGCGCTTGCCGAGCAGGGTGCGGGCGCCGACGTCTTCTCGTCGGGCGAACTCGAACTCGCTCTGCAGGCCGGCATGCAACCAGACCGCCTTCTCTTCAACGGGAGTTCCAAGAGCCCGGCCGACCTCGCCCTCGCCGTCGAGACGGGCGTGCGGGTCTCGGTCGACTCCATCGACGAACTCCGTCAGCTCGAGGCGGCGGCCGCCGAGGCCGGGAAGAGCGTCGAGATCGCCTTCAGGGTCAACCCGGCCCTTGAGGTGCCGACCCACCCGAAGATCGCCACCGGCCTGAAGACGAGCAAGTTTGGGATCCCGGCAGAAGAGATCGTCGGGGCCTATGCCGAGGCGCTGGCCTGCGAGCATATCGACCCGGCCGGGATCCACTGCCACATCGGCTCCCAGATCCTGGAGGTCGAACCCTTTGCACGGGCGGCCGCCGTGATGGTCGAGGTCGCAAAGGAGGTCACCAATCTCGGCGCCGAGATCAGGTTCCTGGATGTGGGCGGGGGTCTCGGGATCCCGTACCACCACGACACCGACGCGGCCCCGACTCCCGAGGAATACGCCGCCGCCGTGATGCCGGTCTTCCTGCAGGGGATCAGGGACGCGGGGATCGACCCGGCCCTCTGGGTGGAGCCAGGCCGCTGGCTTGTCGGCGACTCCTCGGTCCTCGTTGCACGGGTCAACTCGGTGAAACGGGCGCACCGCACCTTCGTGAACGTCGACGCGGGCTTCAACCTCCTGGTGAGGCCGGCGATGTACGACTCGTACCACGAGGTCGTCGTCGCGAACAAGGCCGACCGACCGGCCGACGGCACCTATACGATCGCCGGACCGATCTGCGAGACCGGCGACCTGCTGGCCCAGGACCGCGACCTCCCCGCGCCCGAGGCCGGGGACCTCGTCGCCGTCCTGGACGCCGGGGCCTACGGGTTTGCGATGTCCTCGCAGTACAACAGCCGCCCGCGCTGCGCCGAGGTGGCGGTGCGCGGCGGGAAGCACGCCCTGATGCGTCGCGCCGAGGACCTCGGCGACGTCACCGCCGCGATGCAGGAGCCTGCCTGGCAGGACTGAGGAGCGTCGCGAGTGCACTTCCACTACGCCCTCGTCGACGACCTTATCAACCGTGAGGAATTCGAACAGCGGGTCCAGAAGCGGGTCCACGATTCGGGAGGGCTGCTCGACGAGAACGCCGCGGCCCTTCTGGTCGTCGGCGACTGCGGGCGGCAACATCTGAGGATCGCCGATATCCGCCCCGGCCCCTCTCTTTTCTCGTTCTTCGGCAGGGTGCTCAGGGTCGGTGAGCCCGAGGAGTTCTCCCGTGCCGACGGCGACCTGGGCGTGCGCGCCACCCTTCTCCTCGGCGACGCCACCGGCAGGGTGGAGGTCGTGCTCTGGGACGAGAAGGCCGGGGCGGTGGAGGAGGTCGAGGAAGGAGAGGTACTCGAGGTGATCGGCCGGCTCTCGGGGAGGAGCGGGTGGAGCCTCTCGGCCATGGCCCTCAGAAAGTCCAGCGTCTCCATCGAGTGCCCCCTCGACACCGAGCGGAGTTGCACCTCGCCGGTCGGGACCGGCGACCTGGTGGTGAGGGTGCTGGCCATCGAGGATCAGAAGACCTTCTCCAGGCGAGACGGGTCGGTGGGGACGATGGTCCCGGCAATGATCGGCGACGAGACCGGCACGGCCAGGCTTGTCTGCTGGGAAACCGAGATGCTCGCCAGGATCGCTCCCGGCGATTCGGTCAGGATCGTCGGCGCACGCCCGGGCGGCCGTGGCCGGGATGCGGGAACCGAGTTCAGCCTCGGCGATGGGGGAAGCATCGAACGGGTCGCCACCGAGGTGGCGGTCCGGTTCACGAGAGCAGAGGAGGTGCGGCCAGGCCAGACGATCTCGGTGGCCGGGAAGGTCACGGCGGTACAGCCGCCGCACGGGTTTACGACCAGGAACGGGGAACGGTCGTGGGTGCGCAACCTCGAGATCGCCGACGATTCGGGAACGATAAAACTCGTCCTCTGGGGCGACCAGGCCCTTGCAGACCTCAGTCAGGGCGACGAGGTGACGGTCTATCATGCCCGCGCTCAGGAAGGACGGTACGGGGGGGTCGAGGTCTCGGTCGGGCGCGGGAGTCTGCTCGTCCTCCCACAGGCGCGGGAGAACGAGGTCTCCTTCGAGGGGACGGTCGTCCCCTCTCCGCTCGGGACGACGCTCGACAACGGGCACGAGACCTTCCTCCTATCCTGCGACCTCCTCCCCGGCCAGGAGGTGCGGGTGGACGGAGTTCTGAAAGGACGGTTGATCACCCCCTTCGCGATCGAACCGGCCGGGATCAGTCGCTCGTCCCTGGAGCACCGCCTGGAAAACATCTCTGAGCAGATTGCAAAAGTACCCAGGATCTGAATCGCCTCCTGCTCTTTTTTTGACCGGGGCATGAACCTCTGGCTCAAGCATACGGGATGAATATTTCTCGTCGTTTGCACTCTCTCTATTCAAGACAGGAGAATCTGGGGGGATCGTGTTCCATCGCCGCCCCCACCTATCTTCGTCGTGGGGGTCCGGGGGTTTCCCCCGGCGCGAGATTGTAGGAGAGATTTGGCGATTCGGGGCGGCTGATCCATCAGAGGAATTTTTTATCCTCTGCATATCGGCTTCAATGTGATATGGCAAGTTCAAACTCTCATGCAAACCTGAAGAGAGGATCGTCAGGATCATTTTCATGGTAAATCATCTTGATGGTTCTCTTCGCCGGGGGACTGGCCGCCCCCCGGTCCCCCTGCATCACGATAGGGGGGTGGACTGTAACCCCCTCTCTGTGGTCATCTCTCCGCCTTCCCGACTCTATCTTCATCCCGGGGGTCCGGGGGCAGCGCCCCCGGTACAAGCATGAGGGAAGGCGATGGATGAAGGTCATAGGGGGTCGTGGTGATGAAATGAGGATGTTTTCTACAGAGCCGATAATTGACCGACCCCCCGTCCTGCTCCAATCTCCGGGGTCATGCTGACAGGAAAGGTATGATGATCAAAACGTGCCGTCTCCTTTTACCGGATCTGTTCTGCCATCTCGCGTGAAGATAGGGCGGGGACGGCACGCGGTGGTGTGCCCCTCTGCTGTTCTGCTCTAAAAGAAGTGATCGGTTTTCTGGCGTGGCCGGCCCGATTCTATCTTCGGGGTTTGGGATGCGGGACGGTGTCCCTGCAGGTATGGGTGTGGGAAGGAGATGAGGGAGTCAGAGATACCCGTCCCACCGCACCAGGTCTGTTCTGCCGCCTCGCGTGAGGATAGGACGGGGGACGGCATCACGCGCGTTCCCGCTGAATCATGATCGGCGCTCTTCCGTTCAGGGTTTATCTCCGGGGTTGAGACGAGAAAAAACGTGCGACGATCAGGTGTGCCGCCCCGTATCGTAGGATCTCTCCCGCGATTTCACGAGATGATAAAGCGGGGGCGGTAGGGTGCGTGATCCTGATGAAGGAAGGACAGTCATCTCCCATCTCGGTTCTATCCTCGGGTTCATGAAAACAGGACGGCGTGATGATCCAGACAGGCCGTCCCCTATCGTACGATCTGTTCTGCCGTCTCGCGAAAGGAGAGAGCGGGGACGGCACGGGGCTGGTGCGCTTCTCTGCTGAAAGGAATGATCGACCCTTTCCTGTCCAGTTCCAGTCTTCGGAGTCATGAAAGCGGGACGGCGTGATGATCAGAACATGCCATCCCCCTTCACATGAACTGTTCTGCCTTTTCGTGAGAAGATAGGACGGGGGACGGCGTCACATGCGATCTCGCTGAGTGATGATCGCCACTCTTCCGTTCTCCACCTATCTTCGTGGTCATGACAACAGGACAGCGTCATGATAATCTGCGCCGTCCCCCTCATCACTGAATCTTTTCCGGCATCTCGCGAAAAGATTGGACAGGGGACGGCATCACATGCGATCCCGCCGAGTGATGATCGCCACTCTTCCGTCCTCCACTTATCTTCGTGGTCATGACAACAGGACAGCGTCATGATAATCCGCGCCGTCCCCCTCATCACTGAATCTTTTCCGGCATCTCGCGAAAAGATTAGACAGGAGACGGCGTCATGCCATCCCCTCATCATCGAATCTGTCCTGCCTTCTCGCGAGAAGATGGGACAGGGGACGGCACGAAGCGCATGATCCCGCTGAGAGTGGATCGGTGCTCTTCTGTGCAGGTTCTATCTCCGGGGTCATGACAGCGGGGACAGCGTGGTGATCCGAACATGCCGCCCTCATCGTCGAATCTGTTCTGCCGTCTCGCGTAAGGATAGGGCGGGGGGCGGAGCCCCCGGCGTGAGCATGAGGGAAGGCGATGGATTCAGTTCATAGGGGGTTGAGGTGATGAAAAGAGAATGTTTTCTACAGAGCCGATTTTCGATAGTGTCCCCGCGCGACCCTCAGGGAGAGAAACAAGACGCATGAGAAGAGAGGGCACCGACCTCCCGCGCACCCGCGCGTTCACTTTCACCCCGCGCACGGGAAGGTGACTAATGAGAAGGTACGAAAATGATATGTGTGCCCGGAGACCACCATCTCGCGTGTATTTTCCCGGCTTTCCGCACCTCTTCTGCTGGTGTGAGACCCCATATCTAACGGAGTGAAAGAAATCATGTCCTCTGGTTCACTGGATCTTGAAGACCTCCCTGGTGTCGGCCCGACCACGGCCGACAAACTGAGGGAAGCAGGTTATGCAACGGTTGAGAGCATCGCCACGGCTTCGCCCGCCGACCTCGCCGAAGCGGCGGAGATCGGGGAGTCGAGCGCGAAGAAAGTCATCAAGGCTGCCCGCGAGCTCGCCGACATCGGCGGGTTCAAGACCGGGATCGCTGTTCTGGAAGACCGAAAAGAGGTCAAGAAACTCAAGACCTTCGTCCCTGAGTTCGACGAACTCCTCGGCGGCGGACTCGAGACCAAGTCTATCTCCGAAGTCTACGGCGAGTTCGGTTCAGGCAAGAGTCAGATCGCCCACCAGATGGCGGTCAATGCCTATCTCGCTGAGGAGTTCGGGGGCCTGGGTGGATCGTGCGTCTATATCGATACCGAGAACACCTTCCGTCCCGAACGTATCGAGCAGATGGTCCGGGGCCTTGAAGTGGAAGGATACGACGTGCCGCCCTTTGAGGAGTTCCTCGAACATATCCATGTGGCGAAAGGCTACACCTCGGACCACCAGATGCTCCTGGTCGAGAGTGCGCGCGACCTCGCAAACGAACTGAAGGAGACCGAGTACCCGGTCAGACTCATCGTCGTCGACTCCCTCACCGCTCACTTCAGGGCCGAATATGCAGGCAGGGGCACCCTCTCGGTGCGGCAGCAGAAACTGAACCGCCACATGTACGACCTGGCCAAACTGGCCGAGGAGCACAATGCCGTGGTCCTGGTGACCAACCAGGTCCAGTCCAACCCCGGCGTCTTCTTCGGCGACCCGACCAAACCGATCGGCGGGAACATCGTCGGCCATGCCGCGAAGTTCAGACTGTACCTCCGCAAGAGCAAGGGCGGCCGTCGGATCGCGAAACTGGTGGACAGCCCGAACCTGCCCGAGGGCGAGGCGGCATTCGTCGTCGAAGAAGGCGGGCTCAAGCCCTGAAGGTGGTCGGGAGTGCTCAAGGCGGTCGTCACCGATCTGGACGGGACGCTCACCGACCGGAGGCGGCGGATCTCCACCGCCGCCATCGAAGCAATCCGTAACCTGGTGGACGCCGGCGTGCCGGTGGTGCTTGCAAGCGGCAACACCACCTGTTCCCTGGACATCCTCTGCAAGATGATCGGGACCGACGGGAGCATCATCGGTGAGAACGGCGGTGTCTACCGCTACCGGTTCGACGGCAAACTCCAGGTCGCCGGCCGTCAGGAGGCCTGCTGGGATGCGTACCACCGTATCGAGGAGCACTTTGCAGAAGAGGGCAAAGCCCTCACGCTTTATTCCCCGGAAAACCGTTTTGCCGACGTCGCCTTCGCGCGCACCGTCAGTCCGGCGGAGACCGCCGAGGTCATCGCCGATATGCCGGTCAGGGCCGTCGATACCGGCTTTGCGATCCATCTCCAGTACGACGGGGTTACGAAGGGATCGGCCCTCGCCGAACTGGCGGCCCTGATGGATCTCGTACCCGACGACTTCCTGGCGATCGGGGACTCGGAGAACGATACCGAGATGATCAGGCGCGCAGGCGTCGGGGCCGCCGTCGGCAACGCCGTGCCCGGCCCGATGGCCGCCGCCGAATATGTCGCAGAAAAAAAGTATGGGGAAGGCTTCGTCGAGATTGTCAGGAAATACCGGCCTTACTTTCTGGAGAGATAACGGTCGACGACGATGTAGTCGCGGGCGTCCTTGACCGCCTCAAAGGGTACGAGCATCATCTCACCGTCCATCCGGTACCCTGAAGCGTCAAAGGTGTGATCCGGTTTGACGATCAGGTCGATCACCTCCCCGCTGTCGAGGTCGACCAGCAGGTTCTTGATCTGGCCGATGAGCATACCGTCGCTGCTCATCACCTGCTTGCGCGCAAGACTCCGTGAGAAGATAGTATTCATGATTTTTCGGTGCGCTTCGTAAATATATATATCCTTTGAAAAGAAGGGAGATTTGCTTTTCCGCAGAATTCTGCGGGTGTTCACTTGAGAATCTCGGATGCCATCTTGATGTCGACCGCCTTCACAGTCTTGCGGCCGGCATGTCTGGTGAGCTTGATCGCTTCCTTCGCCATCTGAGTTCCGTATGCTTCCATGAGCGCAGCGAGCGCCTCACTTCCATCAGCGCTGACGCGCTCTGCACCGGCGTTCTTGATTATCCTGCCAACCGGAGCAATAGGTAGTTCACTCATTCTTCTTCACCTCCTCGGTCAACCCTGCCTCATTGCATTTAGGAGAGTTGAAATAACACATCCCATGATGTAGATACCAATATTTATACTTGTGGGTGTCTCAATCAGGTGACGACCCATCCATGCCACCCATATGGATGTTCTTGGGTCGCGGTCAGGGTCTTCAGGCAGGGCATACCCATCGGCCGGGTGGTTGGCAGAGAGGACCGACCGCACCGGTCGGGGGCAGAGAGGGCAGATCAGAAAAGATATTTAATAGGTTTTTTTCAAATTTCAAGCCCCCTCAAGCCACGCCACGATCACCTCAGGATCACACGAGTGAGGCGGCATCAGGACCGAACCAGACCCCGGCGAAACCCCGGGCACGAGGGAGAAGGGGGGTCGCCACCATGGATGAGAACCGGTGGGAGAGTACGCCCCGCACCTCCTGCCCGGGGGTGCGGCACCCCCCGGGTTCGGGGGCAACGTCCCGGCGCGTATGGGAAGACGAGATGATCAGGCGTGCCGCCCCTTCACAGGATCTTCACCGCCGTCTCGCGCCGGGGGGCCGTGCCCTCCAGACCCCCACGGCGAGGATAGACAGGGGCGGCGGTGAAGCGAGGTCTCCACCAGTTCTCCTGTCTTGAAAAAGAAAGAGAGCAAGCGACGTGAAATTTTCATCGCGTATGCTTGAGCCCGGCGTTCATGGTGAATTCTCCAAAGCCCCTAAAACAGAAGCCTCACACACGACTCTCCAGAGCCACTATCCAGCAAAAAAAGATCAGAGAAGGAAGACACCGATAATATCGGTCTGGGTGATGATCCCGATCGGCTTCCCGTCCTCGACGACGATCACGCGCCCGATCTCCTTCTCCTTAAAGCGCCTGATCACCTCGTAGAGTTTGTTCTCGGCCTCGACCTCGATCACGTCAGAGGTCATCGCGCGGGTCACCGGCGTCGAGGGATCGAACCCCTGATCGATGGCCTTGGCAAGGTCACTGAGCGTGACGATCCCGAGCAGATCGTCGCCGTCCATCACCGGGGCACCGTGGATGTGGTGCCTGGCAAAGATCGATGCGGCGTCCTTGAGCGTGGCGGTGGACGGCAGGGAGATGAGCGGCGAGCTCATATAATACCTGACCGACTTTTTGGGCAGGGAGATCATCTCGCCGATCGAGATGAGCAGAGAACTCTGCACCTCGTCCTTCCCGAAGACCTCACCTTTGATGAGCATCTTGTTCACCGGCGTCGGGCCGACGGTGATCTCGTCACCGATATCGAAGATCTTCACGCTCCCGATGAGTTTGATCAGGGCATGACAGATATCGGGATGACAGAGCGTGGTGAAGTCCACCTCAGCTACGTTGACGCTCTCGACTTCCACGCCGCCCCTGGAGATGGGCACCATGTACTCGCGCTCGTACTCGCCGATGTTGAGCTCCGCGTAGGCCCGCGTCGAGGGGTTGTACCCTCCCTTCGGGCCGGGGACACCGTCGACCAGTCCAAGCGCTTTGAGAGACTGCATCTGGTTTCTAACCGTTCCAGGATTGCGTTTGAGAACCTCAGCAATCTCTTCGCCTTTGATCGCGCGTGAGTGCTGATGGTAGAGAGTGATGAGTGTGATGAGTATCTCTTTCTGGATAAGGGACAAATCCATAATAGAATTAGGGACTCTTCATTAATATCTTGGTTGTGGGTGCTGTGGATTTTGAAAGAATACCGACCGTTCCGACGGCAGACGAAGTACTAGACCGCAGTTTCCGACGTGCTGCGAAAAAAATGCAGAAAAAGATGAACAAAGATCGTGCAAACGAGGAATTCGTCAGGGCCGTCTCAAGTGCGGTCCACGACCGCCTCGTCCACATCATCCAGTCGTTCCCGGTCCTTGAGGAGCAACCGCCCTTTTACCGGGACACCGTCGAGGCGCTCTTCGGGATCGAACGGCTGAAGATGGCACTCGGCAATGTAGGGTGGGCTGCGATGCACACCAAGCGGATGGGCTGGGAGCACGGCGGGACGCAGATCAGGAAGGCCGAGGACACCGCCGTGATCAGGAAGCGGGCGGTTGCCAGGATCGCCTCCATCGTCCACCAGATCGACGACGACCTGCATTTCCTCAACGAGGCCAGGAACGTCCTGCGCAAACTTCCCGACATCAAGGATGACGAGTTCACGGTGGTCATCGCCGGGTACCCGAACGTGGGCAAGTCCTCGTTCATCAACCGCATCTCCTCGGCCGAACCCGAAGTGGCCTCGTACCCGTTCACGACCAAAGGAGTGATCGTCGGCCACCGGTATGAAGGACGCAAGAGGATCCAGTTTGTCGACACCCCGGGTCTGCTCAACCGTGCGGAAGAGGAGCGCAACCCCATCGAAGAACAGGCGATCTCGGCGATCATCCATACCGCCGACCTGGTCGTCTTCATCCTCGACCCGAGCGAGTACTGCGGTTATCCGATAGAGGACCAGCGCCGCCTCCTTGATGCCATCAAGGCAAGAGTGGAGGTGCCGGTGCTCATCGTCGCCAACAAGGCCGACCTCGGCGCGGAGAGCGAGGCCGAGTACTCCATGTCGGCTCAGACCGGAAAAGGAGTAAAAGAGGTGCTCGATGTCGTCCTCTCACATTATCGGGAGCCAACCCCACGCCCCGACGAGGGCGCACCCGAGGAGGAAGCCGAGGATTGTCCCGCCGTTCAGGGGGGGGAGCCCGGCCTGCGGCCGACCTGAGAGTACAAAGTACAGCAGCACGGCCATCCCTGCGACCGATCCGACCATGGCGCCGAGCGCAGGGACCGAGAGGCCCAGGACCGTGGCGTCGGAGAGGAAGACCTGGGCCGAGACGACGAGGACCGAGGGCATGATCAGATCCCCCATGCCCATGATGAAGGCTCCCCGTTCGTCTTTCTCTTTTCCAAGGTTCACTCCTTCCTGCCGATACGAGTAACTCCGCCGTTTGGGGATGACGAAGAGGATGGGGGTTTTGAGGTCGATGATCCCCTCGGCGAGGGCGATCATGTGCTTCGTCTTGTAGACCGAGATGGCGTCGTAGACGGCCAGCAGGACGAGGAGGAGGATCACCGGGAGGATGGCGAGGGAGACCCCGAAGATCGCGGCGACCCCGGCGGCGATGAGGATGCCGAGGGTGTCGATGACGTACCACTCAGGATACAGGAAGAGGAGAGCGGTCCCGAGCGCCGCACCTCCAAGGGCGAACGGCAGTCCGAAAGTCGAAAGGCCGAGCGCAGTAACCCCAAGGCTCCAGAAAACAAAGTAGAGCGTGAGGAACACCGAGAGGGCGACAAGCGCGAGGATCACCCGTTTGCCACCCAGTTTGATGAGGACGAGCATGACCAGGGTGAAGCCGAGGAGAAGGGCGATGAAGATGAAGGGGTTTGCGACCGACGAGGGGTCTTCGAAGGCGACGACACCGGCCGCCTGCATGGGGAGGGCGAGAAAGATACCGACGGCCTCCACGAGAAGGAGCATGATCGGCATCACCAACAGAGGGATGTTATTCCTGATATCCATTGCAGACCTCTTCTAGTATCGTTAGGTTAATTAATGGTATTCTATTATCTAAAAGCATGGAGATCAGAGAAGTCTTCGTCGACATCGGCCTCACCATCGTCCTCGTGGTCTCCACCCTCACGCTGGTCTGGCGGGTCTGGCAGGACCTGACCATGGCCGTGGCGACGACGTTGATGATGCTCTCTCTCGGCGGACTCTTTCTTTCCCTCAGTTATAAGGTCTGGCGGCTTGAGGAGAGCGTCGTCTCGCGCGAGCGGACGATGAGGGTGAACATGGAGGAACTTTCCCGCACGATGGCACAGAAATATGATAACACCGTCCAGCATATCGATACGACAGTGAGCGAGATCACTCGCAGGATGTACCGATAAAAGACCACACAATGTTTTTGTGATTTTTTCATGGGCGTTGCACTCAGAGATATCATCAAGGATTACCGGCAGGAGACCGACCTCGAGGAGATGCGGGGCGTCGTGGCAGTCGATGCCTTCAATGCACTGTACCAGTTTCTTTCCATCATCAGGCAGCCCGACGGCACCCCGCTGATGGATAGGGACGGCCGGGTCACCTCCCATCTCTCGGGACTTTTCTTCAGGAACGTCAATTTCCTGGAGAAAGGGGTCAGGCCGGTCTACGTCTTCGACGGCGCGCCGCCGGAGCTGAAGAGCACGACGATCGAGAAGCGCCGGGAGGTGCGGGACGCCGCCGGCGAGGCGTGGAAAGAGGCGCTTGCGCGCGGCGACCAGGAGGAGGCCTACAAGCAGGCCAGGGCCTCGGCAAAGATCGACGCGGCGATGATCTCGTCGGCAAAACGGTTGCTCGCGCTGATGGGCATCCCGTGCGTCCAGGCGCCGAGCGAGGGCGAGGCCCAGGCGGCGTTCATGGCACAGCGGGGCGACGTCGGCGCGGCGGCCTCCCAGGACTACGACGCCCTCCTCTTCGGGGCGCCGCACCTGGTCAGGAACCTCACCATCTCAGGCAAAAGGAAGATGCGCGGCCGGACGGTGACGGTGCGCCCTGAGACGTACGACCTCCAGAGCGTTCTGGACGGGCTCTCGATCACCCGCGAGGGCCTTGTCGAGATCGGGATCCTGGTCGGGACCGACTTCAATCCCGGGATCAGGGGGGTCGGGGCGAAGACGGCCCTGAAGATCGTGCAGAAAGGGATGTTCGCCGAGACGATCTCGGAGAAGGCCCCTGAGTTCGACCCCGGACCGATCCGCAGGTTCTTCCTGGACCCGCCGGTCACCGAAGACTACCGTCTCACCTGGGAGAGCCCGGCGCGCGACGGGATCGTGGAAATGCTCTGCGAGGAGTATGCCTTCTCAGAGGGGAGGGTCGAGAGCGCGCTCGAACGCCTGGGGATGAAGACGGGGCAGAAGACGCTGGACGCGTGGTTCTGAAGTTCCGAACTTTTTTTGATTCGTCCCAAAACTCTCCGGCCTTGCTATGTGAGGGGGAGACGTTTCTGAAGTACGGTGTCGTTCAAGAGCGTGCTGCCGCCCCGCCCCTATCTTCGTCGTGGGGGGTCCGGGGGGTCTCCCCCCGCCGGGAGAGAGCAAGGAAACACGCTTTCTTCTCTTGATGGGCGGCACGGCTGATCAGTCCAGATACTTCTGGAATATGCTCCATGAAAATGATCCTGACGATCATCTCTCCGTGTTTGCATAATGGTTTGAATCCACCAAACGCTTTCTGGACTGGTACGCACATTCCAGATCCATCTTCAGAATGATCCGCCCTCTGCCTTCCCGGCCCTATCGCTATTCCGGGGGTCCGGGGGCAGTGTCCCCGGCGCGGTGTTGCGGGAAGGCACGTCGATCGGATCGGCCGCCCTCATCGCAGGATCTTTCCCGCTGTCTCGCGCCGGGGGGCGTTGCCCCCCGGAACTTCCCACGACAAGGATAGGTGAGGGGGCAATGAAGTGGTGGTCCCATGGGGTATCCTCCTGCTCGAAGGAGGAGCAAGGATCTATGCTCACACCACCCCCACAGAGTTGCGACGAAAAAAATTCATGCAATATGCCTGAGGCATGCTTTCGCCTCACCACCAATTCTCAAAACCCAAAACGTATCTATTCACACCCCGGATGATCTTTATGCGTCTGATCGCTTCATTCATCTTTCTGGTACTCATCCTCACATCGATATGCCCAACGGCTGGCACGCCCCTCTCTTTGCCGGATTCTCCCCCGAAATTTGTGGAGAGGGCACCGATGAGTACCGCCGACCTCATCCCCATCGCTCTCCTCCCGGCAGAGGACGGGGGCTACCTCCAGGTCGTCAACGCGGTCACCTACTTGCCGGAGGACGATCCGACCTCTGCAACCCTCCTCACCCGGGCTGGAGCGGATGGTTCAACTCGCTGGACTTTCTCCATAGACGGCAGACCCCGTGCCGCCGTCGCCGCCCCCGACGGCGGGTGGGTCGTCGCCGGCAGCAACCAGAGGAAAGCGTGGGCTGCAAAATTTGCCGACGACGGCACGCTCCGGTGGGAGCGCGTGAGCACGCGGGAGGATGACTCTGAAATCCTGGCAATCGCCCGCGCCGCCGACGGCGGGTTCTTCTTCGCAGGGGAACTGGACAACCAGAGTACCGAAGAAGATCAGAAGGACGAGATCTTTCTCGGACACCTCGACGCCGACGGCGTCCCCCTTCTTGAGACCTCCTGTGTCGTCCCTCAGAGCGATACCGGTGATTCTGTGACCGGTATCGCAGATGCAGGTGACACGCTCTTCATCACCACCACATCTTCGCGTATCACGACCGACCCGAATGGCACCGTGCTCTCTGTAGAGAGATGGCCACATGACTTCTCAGACGCGTTCCCTGTGCAGGACGGTTTTGTCGTTGCCGGCAGCGTGCTCCATGAGCATACGTGGGTCCGGACCCTGAAAAAAATAGATCCTGACGGCTCCATCATCTGGGAGCGACAGTATGAAGAACTGGAACCGGTAACGATCGAGGGCCTTGTCGAGGGGGCGGACGGCGAGATCGTCGCCTTCGGGACATGCTCGTACAATCGCACCTGCCCGCCCTTCACCGAATCTGTCACCGATTCCTGTGTCGTGGTGTTCGGTCCTGACGGAGAACTCTGCTGGCAGAAGACCAGCGGTTATCCCGGGATAGACATGGGCAGAGGGATCGTCACGACAGACGACGGTTATCTTCTCCTGGCTGAATATGTCACTCCCCTTGAAAAATTTGATGAATATAACCTACGGTTTCTTGCCTCCGGCACCGCCCTTGTTCCGATCGCTGGTCGTCGGTGATCCGTAGGGGAGAGGGCTCAGGGACAGGAGGTTCCAAATCCTCTCTCCACAACAGGGTACACCCTAGAACCATTTTTTCTGCTTTATTGAATCGCTCATGATAGAGAATATCAGGCGGGTCCACACCCCCGATTGCGGCGCGACCACTCTCGAATCCGTCATCCCTTCAGGAGAGCGCCGAACACCATCCTGGAACTAAAATAAAAACGACACATTTAAGGTCGATGACATAATAGTCAAATCAGACTACAGGAGAGCAGATTTACCAATTTAGTACCTTTCAACGCCCAATATTCTCAAAAATCCCTCCAAAAATGATTTCTTAAAGACTCAGCCCCTCCTGTGAACGCACTGAAGAAAAAAAGAGGACTTAACTATGAATTTAGAGCGAAAAGCATGTGTTGTGCTGCTGGTCATCGGGCTCTCTCTGATGACAGCGCCGGGTACGGCACGGGACATCGCGGTCGGCGATACCTTCTTCGCGTACGAAGAGACGGAAAACCTCGACTTCTCCGCACTCAACGAGACGGTGTTCACCGGGACCGGGGAGAGCCTCAGGTACCTGACCAGGTACGAGAAAGACAACCCCGAATATGGTCAGATGAACCAGTTCGGGCTTGTGGAGCGGGATGGGGTTCTCACGATCAGTACGGATCTGACGTCGTACGACTACGATTCTGTCGATTTCGGTACCTACTTTGCCGAGACCGCGAGTTACACCACGAACTCCAGGGTCTACCTCCGCGAACCCAAACTCTTACTCGACGTCGTCCTTGCCTCTGACAGGTCATCCTCGGTCGCCGGCAAGACCGTGACCCCGGACACCGGAATCCTCTTCAAGGTCGGTTCCGGCAGGGTCGGGACCAACTACCGGGACGGTGACGAGTATGCCCGGGTCAGGATCGAACTGAAGGCGTCGAACGGCGCCGTTTTCTCCAAGATCGGCGACGTGGACCTCACCAACCAGGATCTCACCGACTCAACAATCTTCCTTGGTGACGACGTCCACCTTGCCGACCTCGACGACGACACGTACATGGCCCGCGCCGTCTGGGACAGCCCTCGTGGTTTCTCCGACTATGCCGACTACTCCAACGGAGTGCAATTCACCATCTCTTCCATCGACCTCTCCATCGAGGCCGACAGGGAGAATGTTATCAGGAACAATGCCTTTACTGTGACCGTCCAGGAAGACCTCAAGAAGTCCTACTACCTGTACATCAAAGACGCCGGGATCCCGGCCGACCAGTACCCGTACATCAAGCCCGGTCAGTCGGGTGTGGTGCTTACCGATGGTGCATCCTTCACCGGTGCATCCGATACGGCCGCTGACGCCCTTGCCAACAGTGAGCGTGCAAAGGATGCAGGCGGTACGACCGTCGACGGTACGGCAGCGATCATCACCACCACCACCTCAGGCCTCAGGACCATCGGTATCGACACCACCGCCAGCACCGAAGACCGCTCCTTCACCATCAAGGTCGTCGACCCCGACGGCGCCACGAAGACCGACGAGGTGACGGTCACAGTCCAGAGAGGTGAAGTCACCGTCACGGCCGAGGGTGCGGGCAGTTACTACCATGGGGAGGAGATCAAACTCTGTGGGACCAACACCGACAGCGAGGAGATCTACCTCTTCATGACCGGTCCGAACATCGGCGACGGCAACGGGGTCTCGCTCGACGACCTCACCGCCTATGCTTCGAGGGGCAACTATGTCCATTGCCAGGTGGAGTCCGACGATACCTGGGGATACCGCTGGGACACCTCGAAATTTTTCGACGCCGACTCTCCTTTTGTCCTTGACTCCGGCACGTACACCCTCTATGCCGTCAGTGCCAGCGAGAACGCGGACGGGTACGTCCACAGGTCGAACCTGGATGACGTCAGGTACCAGACCATCGGTGTCTACCTCAAAAATCCGACCCTCTCTCTCGACGACATCGAGTCCAGGTTCGCCAAAGGCGGCTACCTCACCATCTCAGGCACCGCCACCGGTGCCCCTGACCATGTCGCCCTCTGGCTATTCGGAAAGAACTTCCGCATCTTCGGTGCGGAGGTGCCGGTCAGGGCCGACGGTACCTTCGAGTATACCCTCTATCGCGAGGACACCCGGATGCTCTCCAGCGGCCAGCATTATATCGTCGTCCAGCACCCGATGGCTGATCATCTCTTCAACGTCTTCCCGGTCATGCCCGACAACGCCACCGACGGCAGGATCGCCAACGACTGGTCCTCAGATATCGTCGACCTGGGAACTCTTCCCGCCTCAGACGCAGCGACCGCCCTGACCGACATGATCGAGTCCCCACACTGTTATGATATCTACCAGAAGGCCTCCTTTATGGTCGAAGAACCCTGGATCGCTATCGACCCGATCGAGAACAGGAGCGTCGGGGACCGGTTCACGATCACCGGCACCACCAACATCGCCGTCAATGATTATTTGAATTTCGACGTCTCCTCCACGTCCTTCGAGCCCTCTGAAAAGACTTCGTACTATGATCCCTTCTCCCATGCTTCCGGATGGGTCTGGATCGACGAGGGCACCGATCGCAACCGGTGGTCCTGCGAGATTGACACGAAAACGTTCCAGCCGGACACATACTCTTTCATTATCGAGTCGGTGGACAACGATGTCTCACGAAGCGCCACCTTCACCCTGGAGGGAGATTCGTATCTGCCGCCCGAGCCTTCGGGCGGGAACTATAGGGTATTTCTCTATTCTTCTCCGTTCCCGGACCGCATCAATGCCGGCGAGAGCGTTCTGGTAGAGGGGGTGCTTGACCTGAAGGACGCGGGTGACTACACCTTCCCTGATGACGAAAGCCTTGAATTCTACTCCGAACTGGAGGATCTGACATGGAGTTATAACCTCAAGGTGAACGGCAGGAACCTCTTCATTGATCCAAAGAAATCTTCATCCAGGTATCTCCGTCTCTCGGGATGGGACCTCGCGTACAAAGCAGGATCCAACAACGTCAGGATCGAGATCAGTCTGAACGGCAACGCCCCTGCAACCTCCTCCCCCCATGATCAGACCCTCTTCAGAGTCAGACAGATGGACGGCAACGAAACCCTGGTAGAAGGGAGCGAGTATATCCTCCGCTTCACCCCCTCAGGGGGAACGCCGCCGGTGACGACCGCCATACCCCTCTCCACCGGATGGAACTTCGTCTCTATCCCCAGGAACCTGGCAACTGGCAGCGACACCGCCGCCATCTTCGCCGCCGTCGATACCGCCGATCACTCGGTCCTCAGGTACGACACCGCCTCCGGCACCTGGTCGGCCCTGAAAGCCGACGACCCCCTCAGGCCGCTTGAGGGCTACTGGATCTACTCGACCACGGCCACGACCATCCCCCTCACCTACTCCACCGCCTCGGTGCAGCCGCCCTCCGAACGCGCGCTGACGGCCGGGTGGAACGCCGTCGGACTCTCGGAAACCAGGCCCGCGGCCGCACGAGACGCCCTTCTTTCCCTGAAAGACACATGGACCACCCTCATCGGGTTCGACAGGATGAACCAGCAGTACGAGACCTCGATCATCAGGGGCGGCAGCGGCATCCACAGCGACAGCAGAGAGATGCTGCCGGCGAAGGGATACTGGCTTTACATGACCGAAAACGGCACACTCTGCGCGATCGGGGCGTGAGGAGGGGAAGCATGATATCATCCATCAGTCCTGCAAAGGGACTCCTCCTCTGCCTCTTCCTCGCCGCGGTATGCATCGTCCCGGCCGCGGCGGACGACATGCCTGTTTTTCCGCAGGAGGTCTACGGGTCGGTGACCTGCGGAGAGACCCCCGCGCCGGTCGGAACCATCGTCACCGCCCATATCGACGGCACGGTCTGCGGGAGGTTCGCCCTGCAGGAGGCCGGGACCATGGGGGGCCCCGGGATCTTTCATGACCGTCTGGTCATCTCCAGCGAGGATGCGGGTGCAACCGTCAGATTCAGGGTGAACGGCGAACCCGCCGAGGAAGAACTGACCTTTACCCCCGGCGCCGTCACCCGCTTCAATCTCACGGCACCGGAGAGCGCTCTCGTCCCGTCGGGAACCCATGCCGCCTTCACCGCCTCGCCCACCCTCGGCGTGGCTCCGTTCGAGGTCAGGTTCACCGATCTCTCGACCGGCGACGTGACGACATGGTCCTGGGACTTCGGCGACGGCACCGGGTCGACCGAGCAGGACCCGGTCCACACCTACCGGTCCTCAGGCATCTACACCGTCAGCCTCACCGTGAACAGCGATGAGGACACCGCGACGAAACCGGTATATATCAACGTCCTGCCGATCCTTCTCGGTGACGCCAACGACGACGGGACCATCGATCAGGCCGACACGCTCAGGGTGCTCAAGGAAGTCGTCGGCCTGACCGAGAAGCCGGAACCCAACAGCGCCGTCTTCCGGCAGACCGACGTCCACGCCAACGAGGTCATCGAGATCGGCGACGCCCTCTATATCGCCCAATACAACGTGGGGCTGCGGGATCCGTGGTTCAAAGAGATCACGGCCTCCTGACGGCCAGAATATCTTTTTTTGGGCTCTGCAGAAAACATCCTCTTTTCATCACCTCAACCCCTCTGTGAACTGAATCCATCGCCTTCCCTCCTGCTCACGCCGGGGGCTCCGCCCCCGGACCCCCTGGATAAAGATTGGAGTGGAAGGCGGAGAAATGACCCTGAAAGGGAGGTTGCAGTCCTCCGCTTATCGCTCGCGCGGGGGCAGGGTGGCGGCCAGCCCCCCGTCGAAGAGAACCATCAAGATGATTTCTACAAAGCCTTTATTTGGCTCTGTTGAATTGGGCATGAGAAGAGCACGCCTCAGGTACACGGGATGAAAATTCCTGTGGATCTCAAGGGTGTACACGAATCCTTTCTTTCCTCTGGAGCCTGACAACAGGTGGGAACATCGCTTCATCGCCGCCCTTCGGCTATCTTCGTCGTGGGGGGTCCGGGGGGTTTCCCCCCGGCGCGAGATGACGGTGAAGATCCTGTGATCGGGGGCGGCACGTTCTGATCATCACGCCTTCCCACACGCTTACGCCGGGGGCTCTGCCCCCGGAACCCCCGGGACGAAGATAGGGGCGGCCAGCCCCCCGCAAAGAGAGCCATCCAGAGCATTTCTACAAAGCCCGATTAAAAAATCTAAGAGGCGGTGCTCCCGAAATCCCCCACGATCCGGACTTTTCTGCCGCCATTTTCAGGGGTGTACCGGGGGTTCATGGCCTCCGACATTACCCCGAGTCATATAGCCGATCTACGGGCCTTGAGAGGCCCGGTTTCTCCCACGCATCGGAGGAAATACGGCCCCTATAGCCAGATCCATAAAGAAGCCCGATCCGGGCTCGTATCGGGGAGTCTGTGCCAGGATCCGGGGGCGATATGGTCGTATTTGAGGGCGGGTCCGCCGTGGCGAAATCCTGATCCCCTCATCATGAAGATAGGGGCCGGCACCCAGCAAAAAAAAAGAGAGCGGATCAGAGTCGCTTCCAGATATAGACGATCCGCTGCAGGGCGGTATAATGCCCGAGCACCCCGAAGATGACCAGGAGCCAGCCGAGGTACGGCATCCCGTACACCGGCGCCGCAAAGACGAGGTCCAGGACACCGGCGATGATGAGGAGCACCAGGCGGTCGGCCCGGCCCAGGATCCCGCCGTAGTACCTGCCCACCCCGAGGGCCTGGGCCTGGGTGCCCATGTACGAGGACATCAGCACGCCGGTGAGGGCGAAGACGCCGACCTGCCAGGAGGCCGCGCCGCCTGCGAAGATCCCGGTGATGATGACGATATCGGCGTACCGGTCGGAGACATGGTCGATGAAGTCGCCGCGCAGACTTGCGATCTCGAGTTCGCGGGCGAGCGCCCCGTCCAGCGCGTCGAAGACGGCGTTGACCGCAACCAGCAGGACACCCCAGGCGACCTCGCCGTAGTAAAAGGCGACGCCCGCCGCGAAGGCCGCGACCAGCGCGCCGACCGAGAAGAAGTTCGGCGTAAGCCCCAGGCGTTTCGACCCCGCGATCGCCGGGGTGAGAAGGCCGGCGACATAGGGGCGGAGGCGATCGAGGGTCATAGCCCCTCCATGAGATAGGAGGACCAGTCGATCGTCCCGACAGACGGGGCGACCGTGCCGTCCATGAAGCCCTCGACGAGGTCGGCGACATCCTCAGGACCAAGGGCGGTGACGTCCACCTCGAGCACCCGCTCCGCCGGGAAAAGGTCCAGCGTCTCGATCAGGATAACGTCCAGGGCCTCGGCCTCCGCGTTCTCCCGCACCTTCTCGCGGGCATAGCCGCGCGCCGCCAGTCGCTCTTCCAGGAGAGCGGGGCGGCAGCGGAGCACCACGATCCGATCGCAGGGGAGGAGGTGGGCGAGGTGGCCCTCCACCACCCCATCGACCGGTTCAAAGGCCGCCGCCCATGCCTCGGCGTCCACGACCCGCGTGTCCCGCTCAGGGTCGTCACCGAGGACGAAAGGCCCGACCGTCTCGGTGGTATGCACCACCCGGCGGCCGCGCCCGGCCAGCACCGCCGCCACCGTGCTCTTCCCGGTGCCCGGCGTCCCGGTGATCCCGACCATCATCGCAGATCCCTGACCTTCTCAAGAAAGAGCTCGTTCTCCCAGTCTGCCCCGATGCTGACCCTGATATACCGGTCTTCAAGCCCGGGGAAACTCCGGCACGACCTGACGACGACTCCACCCGCAGCAAGCCGCTCCATCGCCTCGTCTCCCTTCATGGGCGCCACGTCGATGAGGATGAAGTTCGCCTCAGACGGGGCCACCGGCAGGGGAATCTCGGCCATAAAACGATCTCTCCATCTCCTGACATGCGCCACGACCTCATGAATGTGTGCCCGGTCGGCAAGCGCCGCCTCCGCCGCAGCAAGGGCGACACTGTTCACCGCAAAGGGCGTGGCCGCCTGCTCCAGGTGAGGAGCAAGCCATTCGGGGACGAAGGCATACCCGAAGCGCAGGCCAGCAAGCGAGTAGGCCTTGGACATCGTCCGCCCCTCGATGAGATGGTCGTACTCCCGCATCAGCGGGCGGTAGTCCACGTCAGAGAACTCGATATACGCGTTGTCCAGGAAGAGGAGACAGTCGGTCCGGTCCAGGATCTCACGCACCACGTCGACCGGCACGACGTTGCCGGTGGGGTTGTTCGGCGTGCAGAGGAAGGCAAGTTTTGCCCCCTGGCAGGCCTCGACGAACCGATCCGGATCGACCGAGAAGTCGGGCTCACGCGGGACCTCGACGACCTCCGCACCCTGTGCGGCGGCGGTCAGGTTGTAGAAGGAGAAGGTCGGGGTGGAGATGACGACACGGTCGCCGGGTTCCACCACGGTGCGCACGACGGTCTCGATCACGCCGTCCATGCCGTTGCCGATGAGGAACGCATGATCGCCGTGAAGCCGCCGGAGGGCCACCGTCACCGCCGCGGCCCGTGCCGCCGGGTAGCGGTTCCCTTCCTTCAGGGCCGAGAGCCCTGCGGCGATGACCGCCTCAGAAGGAGAAGCGGGGTTTTCGTTGCTGGCAAGCCGCGCCACCCTCGAAAGCCCCTGCTCGCGCGCGATCTCCTCCGCGCTCTTTGCAAAGACGTACCCGCCTGCTGTAGCGTAACAGCGCCTAACGACCGAGCGCCTCATTGATCACACCGACGGCCGCGTCGATCTCCTCATCGGTGATGACAAGGGGCGGCACGAGCCTGATGTTCCCGTCGGCCGCGCAGTTGACGATCACCCCATGCTCGGCACAGTACTGCTGCACCTCGGCACAGCGCTCGCCGACCGTGAACCCGATCATCAGTCCCACCTGCCTGGGGTTCCAGGCGGCAAGCCCATCGGCGAAGCGTGCGCCTTTCGCCGGGATCGACGGGAGAAGTTCCTCGATCACGCTGATCGTCGCCCGTGCGGCGGCGCAGGCGAGCGGTCCGCCGGCGAAGGTGCTCCCATGTTCGCCGCCCTTGAACTCAAGTCCCTTGCGGGCGACCAGCGCACCCATCGGGAACCCGCTGGCGATCCCCTTGGCCAGCGTGAGGATGTCGGGTTGCGCCTGCGTGTGCTGGAACGCAAACCACTTCCCGGTCCGTCCCATCCCGGTCTGGACCTCGTCGACGATCATCAGGGCGCCGTGCCGGTCGCAGCACGCCCTGATCCCTTCGAGGAAACCTTCGGGTGCGGGGATGACCCCTGACTCTCCCTGGATGGCCTCGACGATCACGCCGGCGACATCGCCGTCGAACGCCCGCTCGAGGGCGTCGAGATCGCCGTACTCGACGAAGGTGCATGCAGGTTCAAGGGGCTCGAACGGTTCCCTGATCGCCGGTTTGTGGGTGACCGCGAGCGACCCCATCGTCCGCCCATGGAAACTGTGCGTGAAGGCGACGAACTTCTTCCTGCCGGTGGCAAGACGGGCAAGTTTGATCGCCCCTTCGTTCGCCTCGGCGCCGGAGTTCGAGAAGAAGGCCTTCCCCCCGACAAGACCGGAGATCTCCACGACCTTCTCGGCGAGTTCGGCCTGGTGCGGGACATAGAAGAGGTTCGAGCAGTGGATCAGTTCGTGCGCCTGCTCACAGATCGCCTCCACCACCGTCGGGTGGCAGTGGCCGGTGCTGCAGACAGCGATCCCGGCGACACAGTCGATATATTCGCGCCCTTCCGCGTCCCAGAGACGGGCCCCCTGCCCGCGCACGATCTCGGTCGTGCGCGAGAAGGCGGGCATATAGTAGCGGGCGTCCAGTTCCCGATAGTTTTCTGCTAACTCCATACCGTCATCATCTCATTCGTATTCGATAGTCGCAGGGGGCTTGGGGGTGATATCGTAGACCACCCGCGAGACCTCGGCGATCTCGGAGGCGATCCGGCCGGCGATCCTGACCAGGTCGTCGAAGGGCACCTCCAGCGGGTCGGCGGTCATGCCGTCGCGCGAGTTGACTGCCCTGACAGCGACGACCCAGCCGAAACACCTGATGTCGCCCTTGACCCCGGTACCACGGCCGAGGAGCGCTGCAAAGCACTGCCAGGGCTGGTAGCGCTCGACGAGTTCGTCCTCCACGATGGCGTTCGCCTCACGGACGACCGCGATCTTATCCGGGGTCACCTCGCCGAGCACCCGCACCGCAAGCCCGGGGCCGGGGAAGGGCATCCTGTGCTGGATCTCGGCCGGCAGGCCCACGCCGCCGGCGACCTCGCGGACCTCGTCCTTGTACAGGTCGCGCAGGGGCTCGATCACCTTCTCGAACATCATGTCGAGAGGCATGCCGCCGACATTGTGGTGGCTCTTGATCCCGCCCTCGCTCTCGATCCGGTCGGGATAGATGGTACCCTGCAGGAGGTACTTCGCGCCGGTGGCCTTCGCCTCGCGCTCAAAGATCCTGATGAACCGCTCGCCGATGACCTTTCTCTTCTCTTCGGGATCGACGATCCCCTTCAGCGCCGCGAAGAACTCGTCGGCGGCGTTGACTCTCTTCACGCCGATATCACAGAAGACCTCGCAGATCCGCTCGCTCTCGCCCTTGCGCATCAGGCCGGTGTCCACATAGATGGGGATCAGGTTCTCCCCGATCGCCCGTGCCGCCAGCATCGCGCAGACCGAGGAGTCCACACCGCCGGAGAGCGCGACGACGACCTTCTCGTCCCCTGCCTCCCGTTTGATCTCATCGACTGCGCGCTCGATAAACTGCTCTACCTTGACCATTGCTCAACCTCTTTTTACTGGTGTTTCTGGTTCTTGTGTTCCATGCACGCCTTCACAAACCCGACATACGGCGGGGACGGCCTCGTCGGTCTCGACCTGAACTCCGGGTGGAACTGGGTCGCAAAGAAGAACGGGTGGGAGGGGAGTTCCAGGATCTCCATCCTGTTCCCGTTCGTCCCTGAAAAGACCAGACCGCCCTCTTTGAGTTCCTCGATATACCCGGGGTTCACCTCATAGCGGTGACGGTGCCGTTCGGTGATGTCCTTCTTCTGGTAGAGACTCCAGGCCCTGGTCCCCTGCGCCACTTCGACCGGATAGTTGCCGAGACGCATCGTCCCGCCGAGGTCGGTCACCTCCTCCTGCTCAGGGAGGATGGCGATCACCTGGGTGCCCTCGCCGAACTCCTCCGAGATCGCGTCCTCGTAGCCGAGGACGTCACGCGCGAACTCCACAACCGCCATCTGGAAACCCAGACAGATCCCGAGGAAGGGGATCTGGTTCTCTCTGGCGTACCTGACCGCAGCGATCTTGCCGGGCACCCCGCGCTTCCCGAACCCGCCGGGGATCAATACTCCATCCACTTCGGCGAGTTCTGCAGACTCATAGGTCTCGGCATCCAGCCACCTGATCTGCACCTCGGCCGAGAGGGACCGGCCGGCGTGCTTGAGGGCCTCCTTGATGGAGAGATAGACGTCCTCGATCCCGTACTTGGTGACGATCCCGATGGTCACCCGGTTGGTATAGTCCTCGGTGACGGTGCGGTACCACTCGGCGTCCACGCCGCGCTTTTCCAGGTCGAGGAGGTCGAGGACGACGTTGGCGGCCCCTTCCTTCTCAAGTTCCATCGGAACATGGTAGATGTCCGGGGCATCGGCCGCACTGACGACCGCGTTGAGCGGGACGTCGCAGAAGTCGGAGATCTTGCGGCGCGAGTGCATCGGAAGAACCCGGTCGCTCCGGCAGACGATGATGTCGGGACGCAGCCCGAGTTCGCGCAGCGCCTTGACCGAGTGCTGCGTCGGTTTGGTCTTGAGGTCGCCCATCGTGTCGGCCGGGACCAGGGTTACGTGCACCAGGGCCGTGTCATGCGGCGGGAGTTCGCCGCGCATCTGGCGCACCGCTTCGAGGAAAGGCATCGACTCGATGTCGCCGACCGTACCGCCGACCTCGACGAGGCAGACTTCTGCCCGGTGGCCGTTGTTCTCGAACTCCTCGGCCGTCCTGGTGATGCATGCCTTGATCTCGTCGGTGATGTGCGGGATGATCTGGACGGTCCCGCCCAGAAAGTCGCCCCGCCGTTCCTTCTCGATGACGCTCTTGTAGATCTTGCCGGTGGTGATGTTGTGGTTGCTCGTCAACTCGATGTCAAGAAAACGCTCGTAGTTGCCGAGGTCAAGGTCCACCTCGCCGCCATCGCTGAGCACGAAGACCTCCCCGTGCTGTGCAGGGTTCATGGTGCCGGCATCGATGTTCAGATAGGGATCGATCTTGATCGCCGTGACCTGATAGCCACGGTTCTTCAGGATCCTTCCGATCGATGCCGCCGTTATACCCTTGCCAAGGCCACTCATTACGCCGCCAGTAACGAATATATACTTCAAAACAAATTCCCCGCGGATATCGTCGTACCCATATCTATCTCATCAGGGGATTATAGTTGTTCGGCTACGGTGAACTGACGCTCTCCTGCACATCCCTTTTCCGTTGGCAAGACCGCGAGACGGCGCTTGATCTCTGCCATCTCATGAGCTGTGAAAACCCGTGCAACCCCCCAACTATCGCCAGGGGTGATGAACGTTTCATGACCTTGCACGAAGTCGATCTCATCCATGGGGATCCCGGCGGTGTCGGTCCATGATCCGACAAATGCCCTGGTTCATCTTCAGGGGAAAGCACGTCAGCGGCGCGTCAGGAACATGAGGTCGCCACGAAAAAGCGCCAGGACGATCGAGACTCTGCCCTCTCTCGCAGAGCGATCGCCGGGGACGGCGGGTTGCTCGATTTCTGGCCGTTCCCCCTGTCGCAAGGAGGCGGATCGAGGATCCTTCCGCGCCCCGGAGGACTGCGATGAGGGCTGCACATAGGCGGAGGATAGCAATACCCTCTTCATGGTCGTTGATGGTGCCTTCCCACCCCTATCTTCATCCCGGGGGTCCGGGGGCAGCGCCCCCAGCGCGATTGATATGGGAAGGCGTGATGATAGGTGTGGGGACTGATGCGAGATCAAAATGGCCGCCCCCAATCGTCGAGATTTCCCTGCCATCTCGCGCCGGGGGGGGGCGTGCCCCCCGGACCCCCACGACGAAGATAGCCGAGGGGCGGCATGATGCTCGACTTCGATTCACTCCTCGAACACAAGGAGGAGGATCAAGAATCGATCCCGTTCTGAGATGATATTTTCATCCCGTATGCTTGAGGCGTGCTTTCCCCTCATGAAAAATTCTACACGATCCGGAGATCCGCGTTCTCAGCCCTCCCTCTTCTCCGGCCCCATCACCGCGAACGACGCGGTGGTCCTGGCGAGCACCTGCCCCTCCTGATCGGAGACCTCGCCCTCCACGAAGATCACCCGGCGTCCTCTTCTCACCACCTCGCCCCTGGCCCTGAGCGTTCCGTCCCGCACGCCTGCAAAGAAACTCGTCGTCTCGGAGATCGTGGCGATCCGCTCGTCCTCCCCGAGGAGCGTGATGATGGCGAGGGCCATCGCCTCGTCTGCCAGGGCGGTGTAGACGCCGCCCTGCAGCCACCCGGCCCCATTGCGCATCTCCGGCCTGACGGTCATCGAGAGTTCGGCCCGGCCGTCCCCATATGAGACGGGATCGATCCCCATCAGGCCAAAAAAGGGATTGGCATCCCGGCCCCTCGCCTTGATCTCATCGAGATAACCCATGCTCCTGATCTCGCCTCGGGCCCGGATAATCCTTCTCACCGGTGGAAAAATGCCATATGGAAGGACTTCCTTCTCTTCACCATGGACACCGAAGAGAAAGAGATGTTCAAAGACCTGTTGTGGCTCAACGCCGTCATCGCAACCGAATTGATCCAGATCACCGAGAACACCTCTCAGATCCTCAGGAAACAGCCCCCACCGGACGCATGTCTGCGCGAGCACGGAGAAATGCGCGAGACCGCGATTGCAATCGCGGAAAAGTACCGCCCGGGCACGGCCCTCCCCGCCCACCTGCGCGGCCACCAGTGAATCCGCCGTGGGAGAGATGAGGAGGAAGGCGTGAAACCGAAAGCCACGTCGGAGGCCTGACCTTTTCTCTCTATCGTGACAGGACAACGGACACGAACACCGCCCCGTGCCGTCCCCCGTCCTATCCTTTCGCGAGATGGCAGAACAGATCCGGAGGTCATCCCAAAACTCTTCGGCCTTGATATGTGACGAGAAGACGTTTCAGAAGTACGGCTTCGTTCAAGAGATTGCTGCCGCCCCTTGGCTATCTTCGTCGTGGGGGGTCCGGGGGGTCTCCCCCCGGCGGGAGAGAGCAAGGAAACACGCTTTCTTCTCTCGGTGGGCGGCACGGCTGATCAGTCCAGATACTTTTGGGATATGCTCCCGGTGAAGGGGGACGGCATGGTTGGGGATCGTCATGCCGTTTTGTTTTTATGACCCCGGAGATAGAACCTGGACGGAAGAGTAGCGATCATCACTCCACGGGCTCATGCATGATGCCGTCCTCTGTCCTATCGTCTCGCGAAATGGCGGAACAGGTTCGGTGATGAGGGGACGGCACATCTGATCACCACGCCGTTCTGTTGGCATGACCCCGAAGATTGGAGTGGGACGGAAGAGGCGATCATCATTCAACAGGATCACGCGTGGCGCCGTCCCCGTCCTATCCTTTCGCGAAACGGCAAAAAAGTTCATGTAAAGGGGGGACGGCATCGTGGTCTGATCGTTACACTGTCCTGTATTCATGACCCCGAAGATAGACCACAAACGGGGAAGCGCGGATCGATTTTCAGTGAGAACACGCGCCCGTGCCGTCCCCTGGCTATCCTTTCGCGAGATGGCAGACCAGTCCGTGCGATTGAAGGCGGCGGCATGTTCTGATCAGTCCGCTTTCCTTTAAGCATGACCCCGAAGATAGACCACAAACGGAGGGCGGTCGATCTTTGTCGACGTCCCCCGCACTATCCCCTCGCGAAATGGCAGGAAAGATTCGATAACGGGGGGACGGCATGGCTGATCATTATGCTGTCCTGTTCTCATGACCCCGAAGATAAACTCTGGATGGTAATGGGCTGATCTATTTTAGCGGGATCACACATGGTGCCGTCCCCTGTCCTATCCCTTCGCGAGACGGCAGGAAAGATTCGATGATGAGGGGACGGCACAATGATCACCTCACTCCCCGTCGTCATGGCCCCTCAGATAGGAATGCCCGACCGCTCCCGTCACAGAGAACCATCATGAGGACTTCTTCGGACGAATCCACGAACACCCTTCACGCGTCCCCTCCCTTCATCACAAGAATAAAGTTATGAGAAACGCTCGCCCAACTACTGCTATGAAACTCGTACTCGCAATTGCGCCTGACAAGTTCCGCGACGAAGAATTCGAGGTACCGCAGAAGGTCTTCTCAGAAGCAGGAGTCGAAATGGTGGTCGCCTCCACCAGGGCAGGCACCTGCCAGGGGATGGTCGGGGCGATGGCAGAGGCGACGGCCGCCTTCGCCGACCTGAACCCTGCAGAGTACGACGGCATCGTGGTGGTGGGGGGCATCGGGTCGCAGGACCATCTCTGGACCGATGCCGACCTGAAAGGGTTCGTGCAGGAGTGTGCGAAGGCCGGGAAGGTCGTCGCAGCGATCTGTCTCTCTCCGGTCGTCCTGGCCCGCGCCGGCGTCCTGAACGGAAAGAGGGCAACGGTCTTCAAAAGTCCTGCTTCGGTACAGGAGATGGAACGGGGCGGGGCGACACTCGTGGAAGAGGGCGTCGTCACCGACGGGATGATCGTAACGGCCAACGGACCGGCGGTCGCCGGGGTGTTCGCGGAGGCTGTTCTCTCGGCTCTCTCCAGATAAACAGAGCGGCTGACCCCCTTGCAAGGGTTAACCGGGCCAAAATTTTATACAATCCGAAATATAATTTTCATCTGCGTGCCATCCGGATAATCCCGCATATCATGACTTGCATATTACAGAAGGCATATATGTGTTGCTGATTATCAAAACCTATCTGGACGCGGGAGCTGGTATACATTGGAAAGTTCGAAGTTAAACTCCCCGGATTCTGAGCTCTCTCTCTCCTCCCTGGCCATGGATCGGGCCGGTGACGGTGTCATGCTCATCGACCAGGAAGGCTCGATCATCTATGCCAACGAAATCTTCGGCACACTCTTCGGGCTTGCAATAGAGGGACTCGCGGGGCGCAGCGCTCTTGAGGTACTGGAGTCCGATCTCTCCCCACTCTTCGAGGACCAGATCGGATTTCAGAATCTGGTTGGGTCGATGTACCGGAAAGATCGGGAGACCAGTGGGAGAGAATGGGCCCTCACCAAACCGGGACCCCGTTGGGTGGCATACTCCAGCCACCTCGTCAGGAGCGGACCGCTCCAGGGAGTGCGGGTCGACATCTTCCGCGACATTTCAGAGCGGAAAATAGTAGAGAACGCCGTTAAAATCAGTAAAAAACGGAACCACGCACTGGTCTTATCATCCGCGGCCCCCTGTTGCACGACCGATACGACCCTCAGAATCACCTCTGCCAACGAGGCTTTCTACGACATTTTCGGTACCGAAAAGAGGGACGGTTGTTATCTCACCGACCTTATTCCCCCGGAGAGCGTCGCCCCGGTCGAGGATACCGTCCGATCCCTCACACCGGAAAAGCCGCGGCTTCCCATACAGAACCGGGACCGCGAGTGGATCGTTCACGGCATCTTCACCGACGAGGGCACCCTCGTTGAAATCCTCTGGATCTGGCAGGAAGACTGGTTCAAGGCCGGCGAACGGGTAAAGAAGATGCAGTGTCTGTACAACTTCGTACACCTCCTCCACAACGAGGAACTTCCTGAGGAGGAGACGCTCCTGAGAGGGGCGGAGATGATCGAGCGTTCGGTCCCCTGGATCCATGCCGTCGAGATCTCGGTTCCCGGCCGTCTCTCTGTGTCGGCGGGTGAAAAAGGGAAGGGAGCACGGGCCCCTCTCCCCATCGATGCCGGCGAAGGCCAGGACGGCAAGATGACCGTCTGGTACCAGAAGGAAGACCAGAAATCCACCTCCCCTTCATTCTTTCTTCTCGCCATAGCCGACGAGATCACCCTCTATCTCAGAAACAAAACCGCCCGGGAATCTGCCGAACGCTCCCGGGTCACCTACCAGACGCTCTTCGAGACGACCGGCACTGCCTCCTTCCTCCTCGGTCCCGGACTGGAGATCCAGATGGTCAACAGGGAGTTCTCCCGTATGTTCGGATACACCGAGGCCGAGATCCGGGACGGCATGTGCTGGCTCTCCTGTCTGGAAGAGGACGAGCGGGACATGGTCAGACACTTCCACCAGGCGCGGCTGAGCGATACGGGGGATGCACCCACCACCTATGAATGTCGCGCCTATGCAAAGGATGGGTCGTCGAAGAACCTCATCGTCAATGTATCCCTCATACCGGGTACCGACCTCTCAATCCTATCCCTGATCGATATCACCACAAAGAAAGAGACCGAACACGAACTCAGGGAGAGCGAACATCGCTACCGTCTCATCACCGAGAATGCCACCGACGTGATCTTCACTCTCGACCACGACCTCTGCTTCACCTACGTCAGTCCCTCGGTCCTGAAGATCACCGGCACACCTCCCGCGAGCGTGATCTCCAGGCCCATGGCCGACGTGCTCACGCCGGGATCGTTTGCACGGTTCCGAGACGCCGCCATAGAAGTCCTGGCACCTGGCGGGGAGCACGGGGAGAAGACCGTCTCTTCAAAGGTGCTTGAGATCGAAGCGCTCCGTGCTGACGGCAGCCCGCTCTGGGTTGAGGTGCGGATCAACTCCCTCCACGACGCCGAGGAGGGTGCGGCGATCGGCGTGATGGGAGTGATGCGGGACATCAGCGACCGCAAAGAGTCTGAAGAGCGGGAAACCCAGTATATCAGAGAACTCTCCTTCCTCTCCTCCGCAGCAGTGGGCTTCGTCGACCTCCCGCCGGAAGACGAGATCTACCGGTTCATCAGCGAAAATTTCCGCAGTATCTTCGATGAAGCGCTCGTCTTTGTGACGCAGTACGACAACTTCGAGCAAAAACTCATCGTCAGAGCGGTCTCCGGCCTTGACGAGGACAGAGACCCCCGCCTCTATTCCATGGCGCGCGGCAGCATCGGGACGAGCCTGCCCCTCCCCGAAGACCTCTACGACGACCTGCTTACCGGGGTGCTCACACCTCTTGACGACGGCACCGCCTCGCCGCTCCTCGCGGGGCGGATGAAGAGCGCCACCAGGGCATATCTTGACGGAGCGGTCGGTTCGATGCATGTGGCCGGGATCGCGCGCAGCGACAACCTCTTCGGGTGTGTGATCCTGGTCAGGCGGGACGACGGCTACCCCGAGGCCCTCTCCACCGTCGAGACCTTTGTCCATCTCTCTTCGGTGGCCCTCCAGAGAAGGGTTCTTGAGATGGAACTCGAGTCGACCAAATCACGTCTCCAGCATATCCTCTCCTCCAGTCCGGTCATGATCTTCTCCCTGGATCCCCCGACAGATCGGAGCGGAGGGATGGGCTTGATCACCTACGTGACCGAGAATATCATCCCTCTCCTCGGCTACGAACCCGAAGAGGTGATCTATGACTCGACCTTCTGGACGGCCACCCTCCACCCCTCGGACCGCCGCCGGATCCAGGACGAAGAGTTTCCGAAACTCCTTGAAGAAGGGCAAAAGACTCTTGAATTCAGGATGCGTCACAAGGACGGGAAATACCGCTGGCTCCACTTCGAGATGCGGGTGACCCGGGACGAGGAAGGGGACCAGGTCGAGGTGATCGGTTCTGCGATCGACATCTCCGAGCGCAAGCGGATCGAGGAGGCGCTCAGGGTGATGGACAGCGCGATCACCTCCTCGATCAACGCAATCACCATCACCGACCTGGAAGGCGACCTGGTCTTCGCAAACAACTCGGCGCTCAAACTCTGGGGCTTTGAAGAGGTCAAACAGGTGGCGGGCAAACCCCTCGAGAGGTTCTGGCAGCCGAAGAAGAAGGTCGCCAAGGCCCTCGAACGGATCGAGAAGGACGGCGGCTGGATGGGCGAACTTGTCGGGAAGAAGAAAGGGGGCAAGAAGTTCCATGCCAGCGTCTCGGCAAGCATGGTCACCGACGAGGAGGAAGACCCGCTCTGTATGATGTTCTCCTTTATGGACATCACCGAGCGGACCGAGATCGAGGAGGAACTGGCAAGGTACCGTTCGCACCTGGAAGAGATCGTCTTCGAACGAACGAAGAAACTGACCGAGACGAACGAACTGCTCAGCGCCGAGATCGCCGAACGGAAACGGGCGGAAGAGCACATCAGAGCACTCAGCAACTTCAGGGAGAGCATCATCGAGAACGCCACGATGCTCCTTGCGGTCACGGACAGCGAGGGACGGGTCACGGTCTGGAACCAGGCGGCCGAGGAGGTCACCGGGTATGCCAGAGACGAGGTGGTCGGCGGTGCGGAGATCTGGGAACGCCTCGTCCCTGATCCCACAGTCTGGGCAGAGGTCATGAAGGTGGTGCAGGGCGCGCGCACCGAATCCGACATCCTGAGAAATCTTGAGGTGACGGTCCGCGCCAGTGACGGGGAGGAGAAGATCCTTCTCTGGAACGCGCGCACGCTCAGAGACGAAGAGGGGCGTCCCCAGGGGATCGTCACGCTTGCCAAGGACATCACCGAACGCAAGAGGATGGAGGAGGAGGTCAGGGCGAGCGAAGCACGGTACCGCGCCGTGGTCGAGGACCAGACCGAATGGATCTGTCGCTTCAGGCCCGACATGAGTCTGACCTTCGTCAACGAGGCGTGTTGCAGATCGTTTGGCTTTACCAGAGACGAACTCCTTTCCACGACTCTTGACGCCATCCTCCCCACCTGGTTCACCGATCTCATCCCTTCGCTGGAGGAGCAACTGCGCGCCGGCCGGCAGAGCGTCACTCTCGACGGGAAGGTGAAGGGCCGCAGCCAGGAGGAGCGGTGGCACCAGTGGACGGTCAGGGCCATCTTCGCCCCGGACGGTATGGTCACCGAGTATCAGGTGGTGGGGAGGGACGTCACCATGGTCAAGAAGGCGGAGGAAGAGTTTGTCAGGACCGAGAAACTCCTTTCCCTCTCTGATCTGGCGGGGGGGATCGCCCACGACTTCAACAACATCCTCACCTCGGTGATGGGCAACATCAACCTGGCCAAGATGAAACTCGCTCCCGAAGACTTTGTCTACCAGCGGTTGACCGAGGCGGAGGCGGCGACGATGAAAGCGGGCGACATCACCCGCCAGCTCTTCAGTTTCTCCGACCTCTCCGAACCTGAGAAGGAGACGGTCGATATCGCCGACCTGGCCCGCGAGGCCGCGAGTTACGCCCTGCGCGGCTCGAAGTGCAAATGCCGGTTCGCCCTCGAACCGCTGCCGATGCCGGTGATGGGCGATGCCGCCCAGCTCCTCCAGGTCCTCCATGCCCTCATCATCAACGCAGACCAGGCTATGCCGGAGGGCGGGACGGTTGCCATCGGCGCGGGGCCCGTGGAGGTCTCCGGGAGCGACCCAATCCCGCTCCCGAAAGGGCGTTATGTCAGGATCACGGTCGAAGACCGCGGCGTGGGGATCTCACCCGAGCACATGAGCAGGATCTTCGACCCGTACTTCACCACCAAGAAGCACGGGTCAGGGATCGGGCTGGCGATGGCCCTCCCGATCATCAAGAACCACGGCGGATGGATGGACGTCGTTTCGGAGCCTGGAATCGGGACGACGTTCTCTATTTATCTTCCTACGGCGGCAAATGATATCGGTGAGCAGATGAAACCCGCAGTCATCACTCAGGGCGGGTCAGGTTCTATCCTCCTGATGGACGACGAAGCCGGGATCCTGGAGACGACGAGCGACCTTCTCAGGCACCTCGGCTACACGGTCGCAACGGCATATGACGGCGAGGAGGCGGTGGCCAGGTTCGCCGAGGCACAGGACGCCGGCACCCCCTTCGACGGCGTCATCCTCGACCTGACGGTCCCGGGGAAGATGGGAGGTCTCGAGACCATGAAACAACTGAAACAACTGGACCCCGAGGTGCGGGTCCTGGTGTCCAGCGGTTATCTCAACGACCCGATCATCAAGAACCCCGGTAAGTATGGGTTCTACGGGAGCATCGGGAAACCGTACATGTTCGAAGAACTGAGCCGGACTCTTCAGGAACTTCTTGGCCGGTAAGGCAACAACCACTTTTTTTCGGCTCTTTCCAGCGGCCCCCTCCGAGGAACACGATTCAGTATGCTTATTGGGCCGCACCTCCCAGTACACCCTGCTATGACCGAGGGATCACCCGCCGATGGCAGGGAAGAGGCGTTCGCCCTCTATGAAGCAGGACATTACCGCGAGTCGATCGAGTGTTGCAACGCACTCCCCGGCGGGAAGGATGACCCTTCGGTCGCGGTCCTCGTCGTGACCAACTATTTTGCCCTCGGCGAGTACGACGAGGCCGAAGTGCGTCTGCGCGATCTCATTACGCACTCGCCGGACTCGTCATATTACCACAGTTTCCTCGGGAAGGTACTGGAGACCGCCGGAAAGGAAGGAGGAACCGCTGCGTACGCCCGGGCGGTCCAACTTGATCCCGGGAACGAGGAGGCGTTGCGGGCCTATGCGGCGCACTTCACCGGGTTGGGCGACCACCGCGCCGCCCTGCCTCTCCTTTCGGCCCTCGTGTCCATCTCAGGGAAGCGGGACGACGCTATCGCCCTGATGCGCAGCCTCATCGAGACCGGCGACGGCGAGCGGGCGCTGGAGGTCCATGCGTCGCTCTCCGGCAGCGAGGGAGCGGAGACCGAATACATCGATGCCCTGATGATCGCCGGGAGACACCGGGAGGCGGCGAAGACGGCTCTTGCAGCATACCGCTCATGCCGTGACCCCGGGTTCCTGCGCCAGCACCTCGCCGCGCTGGCAATCTTCGACCGCCCCGCCGCCCTGCATCTCTTCCCGACGTTCCTCCAGGAATGCCCGGACGACGACCTGGCCCTCGACTATGTCCTCCTCCTCAAGTCCGAAAAACGGTGCCGGGAGGCGCTGGAGGCCTGCAAACGACTCATCGAAGAGAGGCCGGACCCGATCCACCAGCTCGTCGCCTGCGAACTCGTGGCCGGGACCGGTGAGACCGACCTGGCACAGCAGGGATATGAAGAACTGATCAGAGAGGAGATCAGGCAGGGCAACGACCTTGAGACGCTCTCGATGATCATCGGGGCGTACGAGGGTTTTCTCAGGAAAGCGTACACCCTGACGACCGTGCCCGGGTGTTACCTCTCGGTGGTCTCGGGCGACCCGAACGTGGTCAGTCTGGTGCGGACCGGTTGGTTCTATGCCTCCTTCGGGGAGACGAAAGAGGCACGCGAATGGCTGTACCGGGCCTACCGCCTCGACTACCTCAACGGTGGGGTCGAGTATGCCGGGTTCCTGGCACAGGAGGGAGACCTGCGCGAGTGCGAGAAGGTGCTTCTCTATGTCCTTACTCACCTCAAAAAGACCGGGGACCTGGTGCGGGTGGCTGAGACGGTTCTCGAGGCGAAGCGCGGGTGGCAGAAGATGCAGCGCCTGGTCGAAGCTCTCATCACCAGGTTCTCCGGCGAAATCGGGACCCTCGGGCCCGAAGGAGTAGAGGTCTTTGCCAGGGTTTATCTCTGCGCCGCAGAGGGGGCGCTCGAGGCAGGCGAGTACGTGCGGTGCAAAGAATGCTGCCTGTACGGGCTTGATCTGACCAGAACCCATACCGACGAGTTCTTCGATCTCGTCGCCCGGTGCAAGAGGGCGACGGTGGCCGAACGACCGGTGCTCTCCTTCGGCAACACCGGTCCTGCGGGGAAGAGCAAGGAGAAGGAGGAGAGCGACGACCTCCTCGACCTGGAACTTGACGAACGCGAAGAGGCGCTCGTCGCCTTTTTAAAACAGCACCGAGAGAGCAATGAAGAAGAACTCCGCAAAGTGCTCGGGACGAGGCGGGTGAGCGGGACGGTCAACCGGCTCATCAAAAAGGCGGCAGACATCGGAATTTCCCTCATCGAGAAACAGGGGATGGGTGAGCACGGCGAGATCTATGTCTACTGCGGGAAGTGAAGAGGATGGACGAGAAGAAGGCTGAGAGTATCGGGATTATCAACGCCCTCAGGCGCGGCACCGTGCCGGCCGCAGGGCTCGAGCGACTTGCGGTCGGACTCGATGTCGAGGGACGGGTGATCGGCGAGCAACTCGAGTACGTCGCCTCGGGTGGGGCGGATGTCAAGTTCGTACGCGGGGACTACGGGAGCGGAAAGACCTTTCTGGTGGCGCGGGCGCTTGAGATCGCACGCGAGAAAGGGTTTGCGACCGCCCATGTGATGATCTCGGCCGACACGCCGCTCCACAAGTTGGGGGCGCTATATTACCGGATCCTTTCGTCCCTGCGGACGGCCGAGCACGAGAACGCCCTCAAGGAGGTCATCGACAACTGGACCTTCTCGATCGAGGAGCGGATCATCGAGGTTGAGAAGACCGAGGAGGACGAGGCACTGGAGGCCGGGACAGTGGCGCGGATCGAGGAGGCGCTCACCGACATCTCGGCAGTCAACCCGGCACTGGCGGCGGCGCTGCGGGTCTACTACACCGCCAACAACGCGGGAGATTTCCAGCTCGCCCAGGCAGCACTCGGCTGGCTCTCCGGCGAGCCCCATGTCGGCCGCGACTTCCGCCGGGCGGCCGGGGTGAAGGGCGAGGTCGACGAGGTCTCGGCTCTGGTCTTTCTCCAGGGGATCGTGCGGGTGATCCGGGGAGCGGGGTACCGCGGTCTCGCCGTGGCCGTCGACGAGGTCGAGACGGTGCAGGCCCTCCCCTCCAACCTGCGGCAGCGGGGTTACAACAACCTCCGCCAGATCGTCGACGCCGCCGACCGCGGGCAGATGCCCTGCTGCTATTTCCTCTTCACCGGGACGCCGGCCTTTTTCGAAGGCTCGAAGGGGATCAGGTCGCTCCCGCCGCTGTACGACCGGTTGAAGGTCGTAGGGGCCGACGGGTATGCCAATCCCCTCCAGGCCCAGATCGAACTCTCGCCCTTCGACGGGCAGAAACTCGAGTCGGCCGCCCGGAAGGTCTCCGAGATCTACTCGGACGCGTATGGGCCGGTGGACCGGGAGCGGATCTCTCACCGTTTTGTCAGGGGGATGATCGAGGGAGTCACCTCGCGCTTCGGCGGGCGGGTGGATGTCATCCCGCGGGTCTTCCTGCGCGAGTTCGTCGATGTCCTGGACAAGTGCGAACTCTATACCGACTACGACCCGGGCAAGACCTATGCCTTCGATGCCGGGAAGGTGAAGCAGGAACTGAACGAGGAGGAAGAGGCCTTCTTTGAGGTCGAGTTCTGAGGGGTGCATGAGATGAGCGAGAGACCCGGAAAACAGAAGTATGCAGCAGAGGTCACCGACGGTGAGGGGGTGGACGACCTCTTCCTCCTCAAGACCTTCGAGGTGAAGCAGAAGAAGGACGGGAGCCCGTATATCTGGGCAGAGATCGCCGACGTCACCGGCACGCTCTCCTGCTTTATCTGGGGCGTGCAGGGGTACGGTGACACAGTCATGGAGATCGCCTCATCCCTGCGGCCCGGGGAGGTTTACCAGGTGCGGGGTTTTGCGAAGATCTACAACGGATCGGTCCAGGTCTCGGTGAACGAGGGGATCGCCGCCCTCGCCGAACCGGTCTCTCCCGCGCTCGTCGATCCGAACGACTATGTCTCCTCGCCGGTCAAAGACCTGGACCTGAAGGGCGGGGTGCTCAGGATGGCCGGCGAGATCACCGACCCGGTGCTCGGCCAGATGGTGCTGGAGGCGATCTCGTCGGTCGACGGGTTCTTCATCAAACCCGCGGCAAAGGGGAGGCACCACGAGTACAGGGGAGGGCTTGCAGAGCACACGCTCGAGACGGCCAGGATCGCGCTGGCGGCCTGCGAGGCCGGACGGACCGATGCCGACCGCGACCTGGTCATCGCCGGCGCCCTTCTCCACGACATCGGGAAGGCTTTCTGTTTCGAGGAGCAGGGGCTCGGCTTTGCGGCGCAGCCGGAATACGACCTCGTCGGCCACGTCACGCTTGGCGTGTCCTATATCGCTCCCATCGCAAAGAAGCGCCTGCCGGCCGGGAAGGCCGCTCACCTCCTCCACATCCTCCAGGCCCACCACGGGCCGCACGGCGAGGTGCCCTGCCAGACGCCCGAGGCCTGGACGGTCCACCTCGCCGACCTGACCAGCGCCACCCTCAGGGAGGCCGCCGACGACCAGGCCGATCTCGTCCCGGGAAGCGGGAAGAGAAATGGATGGCGATCAGGCGGACCGGTCTGGCGTTTCGAGTGACCGGCACCCTGCAACGAGTTTTTTCGGTGGGGTTGCTGACGCTCAGCGCCCGAGAATCATTCTTATTCTGGCTTTGAGGTCATCCCAAAACTCTTCAGTCCTCCTCCTCTCAGAAGATAGCGGTGGATGTGGAGAAAATATCCTCCCCTTTTCGTTGCGCACCCATGCATTCATGCCTTCCCACACCGCCGCGCCGGGGGGGCTAGCACCCCGGACCCCCGGGATTACGATGGGGCCGGGAAGGCAGAGAAATAGCCATGAGATCATCCCTAAACTTCTCTGGCCTTGATAGGAGAGTGGAAGAACTTTCTGAAGCACAGTGTCTTTCAAGAGATTGTTGCCGGCCCTCCCCTATCTTCGTCGTGGGGGGTCCGGGGATTTCCCCCGGCAGAAGAGAGCAAGGAAACACGCTTTCTTCTCTTTGTGGGCGGCACGGCTGATCGATCTGCTTCCCTCTGTTACTCACACAGGGGCCGCCGCCCTGGACCTCTGGGATGGCGATTGAAGTGGGGGAGGCAGAGGAATGGCTGGAAAGTGTCTCGATCCTGATGATTGATCGAGCCCCGACTACTTCTGGGATATGCTCATAGAGGTCATCCCAAAACTCTGGCCCTGGCGGGTGATGGGAAGAAGTTTCTGAAGTACAGTGTCGTTCAAGAGATTGCTGCCGCCCCGCCCCTATCTTCGTCGTGGGGGGGTCCGGGGGGTCTCCCCCCGGCGCGAGAGAGGAAGGAAACACGCTTTCTTCTCTTGGTGGGCGGCACGTCTGATCGGTCCGGCTACTTCTGGGATATGCTCATAGTAAATCTTCTTGATGGTTCTCTTCGACGGGGGGCGTGCCGTCCACCGAACCCCCCGCGCGAGCGATAGGCGGTGGACTGCAACCTCCCTTTCAGGGTCATTTCTCCGCCTTCCGCCCCAATCTTCATCCCGGGAGGAGCCCCCGGCGTGAGCATGAGGGAAGGCGATGGATGAAGGTCACAGGAGGTTGAGGTGATGAAAAGCGGATGTTTTCTACAGAGTCCTTATTTTATTGTCAGAGGACCGCTCCGACAAAAGGGAGAGGGTTTACCGTGAAAAAGACCGGAAGTCCACCGGGGCGGCGGCCCCCCGGCAGAGAGACTCCCTCGGAGGATTTGCCATGAAACAGTTTTCATGTGTATGCCTGAGGCGAGTTCTCCAGGTTCTATACATGCAGAGGGTGAGACAGCACCATCCCACACCATCCTTACACAATCCCGAACATCCCCGGAAATGGCACCCCCCTCCTGCATTGCCCATACTCCACCGCCCTCGTCCCGGCATCCCGGGTTTTCCTACCGAGGACGACTGCCCGGGTCCGGGCGGGGATGGCATGGACTTCGGCAGAGTACCCGATCTGTTCCCGCAAGACGGTACATGCCTCTTCCAGGTCGGAGGTGATGCAGAGTGTCTCGCCCGCCGCCCGGTCGACCACGATATACCGCATGGCCGGCACTTCCTGAGAGTTCATCCAAACAAGTGTACTTTCGATCATTATTAATGATGATCTTTTAATCAGGGGTCGTATCCTCCAGACTTCCCGCACATGAAAGCAGTGGAGGAGGGATGAAGGAGAAGCCATATTAGAGAGACCATCTCCAGTATCCGGGTATTATTGTGTAGTTTTTTTGGCTCTGTAGAATTCTGCATGAGGCGAGAGGACGCCTCAAGCATACGAGATGAAAATATCATACCAGAACTGGATTGATTCTTGATCCTCATCCGTGCGTTCGAGGAGTGAATCGAAGTCGAGCATCATGCTGTCCCCCGGACCCCCACGACGAAGATAGGTGGGGGCGGCGATGGAACACGATCCCCCCAGATTCTCCTGTCTTGAATAGAGAGAGAGCAAACGACGAGAAATTTTCATCCCGTATGCTTGAGCCAGGGGTTCATGCCTGATTCTACAGAGCCCCAAAAACAGAAAAAAAGAATTCACTTCCGCCGCTGCCGGCGGAGCCGCACCGAGTTGGCGTGGGCGTGGAGGCCCTCGGCGGTGGCGAGCGACTCGACGATATCGCCGAGCGCCTCGGCGCCCTCCCTGCTGAGCATCTGGACCGATGATGTCTTGCAGAAGTGGTGGATGTCCAGGCCCGAGTACGTCCTGGCATAGCCCGCGGTCGGGAGGACGTGGTTGGTCCCCGACGCATAGTCTCCGAAGGCGACGGCCGTGTACGGCCCGACAAAGATGGAGCCGGCATGGTGGACGGCGTTGAGGGCGGCCATCGGGTCGGCGACCTGGATGGAGAGGTGTTCGGGAGCGATCTCGTCCATCGCCACGACGGCCTCGTCGAAGTCGGCGGCGACGACATAACCGGAGTTCTTAAGGGCGGCCTCGATGATCTCCCGGCGTTCGGCCGTCTCGAGTTGCCGCCTGATCTCGGCCCCGACGCGCGCGGGGAGGGTGGGGTCGGTGGTGACCAGGACGCACCCGGCATGGGGGTCGTGCTCGGCCTGGGCAAGGACGTCGGCGGCGACGAAGACCGGGTCCGCGCTGGTGTCGGCAAGCACCCCGATCTCTGAAGGACCGGCCGGGAAGTCGATCTCGGCGTGGTCTCTGAGCATCATCTTCGCTGCAGTCACAAAGACGTTTCCGGGCCCGACGATCTTCTGGACCGGGTCGATCGTTTCGGTCCCCAGTGCCATCGCGGCGATCGCCTGCGCCCCGCCGATCCGGTAGCACTCGTCCACCCCGGCCAGGTCGAGAGCGACGAGGGTGAGGGGGTGGATGGGAGGCGGGGAGCAGACACAGATCTCCTCCACTCCGGCCACCTGCGCGGGGACCGTGGTCATCAGCGCCGTCGAAGGGTATGCCGCGCGGCCGCCCGGGACATAGGCCCCGACTCGGTCGAGAGGCGTCGTCTTCACGCCCAGCACCACGCCGGGCTCCACCTCTTCGAGCCAGAGCGAACGGTTGCGCTGCAATTCGTGGAACCGCCTGATATTGGCCTCGGCATCGGCGAGGGCGTCGACCAGCGCCTCATCCACCTCGTCGTACGCCGCCTCGAACTCCTCAGGGGCGACCGCCAGGTCTTCCAGTTCGATGCGGTCGAACTTCTTCGTAAGCGCATAGAGCGCCTCGTCCCCGTCCTGATCCACCGCCTCGACGATCCCGGCGACGGCCTCCCGCACCCCGGCGAGGTCGGCCCGCCGCCGTTCCTTCCATTCAGCAACATCCAGCGCCTTCCACATAGTGCGAAAAGATTCGACACACGAAGGCATTAAGGCTTGCCGTGAACCGGGAAGATGTCTGCTCTGAAGAGATGAATTCAGAAGAATTATTTGAGTGAGATACCAATTTACAGGGTGATGAAATCGAAATCCCTGCTGATGGCTGCGGTGCTGCTCCTTTGCGCCGCAGTCTTCCTCTGCGGGTGCACCGGCACCCAGACGACCGACGCCACCGACGATGCCACCACCCCGGCGGCCGGCGACGAGAATGTCACCAAAGTTCCCACCGAGACCGTTGCTCCGGTTGAAGGAAGCGTCCTGAACGTCTTCCACGCCGGCAGCCTGGCCAAGCCCTTCGAGGAACTCGAGCAGAAGTTCGAGGCCGCGCACCCTGGCGTCGATGTCAGGCTCTATGCCGGCGGCTCGACCAAGCTCGCCCGCGAGATCACCGAACTCGGCAAGACCGCCGACGTCTATGCCACGGCCGACTACCTGCTCATCCCCGACCTGATGGTCCCGGCAGAGAAGGCTGACTGGTATCTCACCTTCGCCAAGAACCGTCTTGTCCTCTGCTACACCAACGAGAGCAAGTACGCCAATGAACTGAACGACGCAAACTGGTACACCATCCTCGCAAAGGACGACGTCAACTGGGCTTTCTCCGACCCGAACCAGGACCCCTGCGGCTACCGCTCCCCGATGGTCATCCAGCTCGCAGAACTCCACTATGGCGACGACCAGATCTTTGAGAACACCGTCAGCGCCCACAGCAACATCACGGTGACCGAAGAGAACGGTACCTACACCATCCACGCCGCCGAGCCCGCACCCGAACTCCCGCTCCAGATCCGTCCCAAGAGCGTCGAACTCGTCCAGATGCTCCAGGCCGGCGGGCTTGACTATGCCTGGGAGTACAGGAGCGTCGCCGTCCAGCACGGTCTGAACTTCCTCGAACTCCCCGAGGCCATCGACCTCTCATCCGTCGAGTGTGCCGACACCTACAAGAAGGTGCAGATCGACTGCACCGGCGGCATAAAGGTCGCGACACCGGTCGTCTACGGCGTGACCGTCCCGACGAACGCCGAAGACCCCGCAATGGGCCTTGAGTTCGTGAAGATGCTCATCGGCGAGGAAGGCCAGGCCATCATGAACGGTCAGGGCCAGCCCCCGATCGTGCCGGCCAGCGGCTTCGGCGATGTCCCTGCCGAACTCGCAGACCTCACTTCCACCCCCTAACCTCTTTTTTTCTGTACTGAGATTTTCTCCGGCAAAAATCGCTCTTTTCCAGATGAAGAACAAAAGAACAAACTGCATGGAAGGTCCAGAATATGATCATGGGAAGAAGACGCCCCCTCCCGGACCGCTGTCTCCTCTCCTTCGCCGTCATCGGGAGCCTGCTCGTCCTGTACACGCTCCTTGCACTCCTCAACATGGCGGCCGGAGAACTTTCCGACATCCCACACCTCCTGCGTGTGGCGGCCGAGGAGAAAGTCATCGGCACCATCCTCACCACCATGGGAGCGGGCCTGGCCACCGTCGTCATCCTCCTCTTCCTCGGGATCCCGCTGGCATATGTCCTGGCCAGGACCGACTTCAGAGGGAAGGGGATCGTGGAAGCGCTCATCGACATGCCCCTGATGCTCCCGCACACCGTGGCGGGCATCATGGTCTATATCCTCTTCATGCGGCGGGGACTCATCGGTGCTCCCCTTTACGAGGTCGGGATCGTCTTTGAAGAGGCGTTCGCGGGGATCGTCGTCGCGATGCTCTTTGTCTCGGCGCCGTACTTCGTCGACGCCGTCAGGGAGGGGTTCGAGAAGGTGCCGGTCCACCTCGAAAATGTGGCCCGCACCCTGGGGGCCACCAGGTTCCAGGCATTCACCAGAGTGGTGCTCCCCCTGAGCGTGCGCCACATCTTCAACGGTTCGATTCTGGCATGGGGCCGGGCTATCGGAGAGTTCGCCGCCGTCGTGTTCATCGCCTATTACCCGTTCGTCATCTCGACGCTCATCTACAACACCTTCACGACCGACGGGATCAGGGAGAGCACTTCGGTGGCATTTGTGATGATCGTGGTCTGTTTCACCTTCTTTGCGGCGCTCAGGATCATCATGAAGCATGTGGGGAGGTACGATGATCGCGTTTGAACATGTATCACTGGAACTCGGAACTTTTGCCCTGAAGGACGTGAGTCTCTCGATCCGGCAGGGGGACCACTACTGCATCCTCGGGCCGTCGGGGGCCGGGAAGACCGTGGTCCTCGAGGCGATCGCCGGCCTCCACGCACCCAGGGAGGGACGCGTCCTCCTGCGGGGGGAGGACGTCGGCGACATCCCGCCCGAGCGGCGGGGGGTGGCGCTGGTCTACCAGGACTACTCACTCTTCCCCCACATGACCGTCAGGAAGAATATCGGCTTTGGCCTGCGTCTCAAAAAGATTCCCGGCGACGAGATCGAAAGAAGAGTGGACCGACTGCTGGAACGCTTCTCCATCACCCACCTGGCCGACCGCCACCCCCTTACGATGAGCGGCGGCGAGCAGCAGCGGGTGGCGATCGCAAGGGCGCTCGCGACCGAACCCGACATCCTCCTCCTCGACGAACCTTTCGCCGCCCTCGACCCGGTCACGAAAGAGACGTTGATGGACGAACTTGCAAGGGTGAGAAAGGAGACCGGTTTGACGGTGGTCCAGGTGACGCACGCACGCGAGGAGGCGCTGCGGCTCGCGACGCGGATCGCCGTCATCATCGACGGCCGTCTCGTCCAGGAAGATACCCGCGAAGGGGTCTTCGATACCCCGCAGTCAGTGGAGGTGGCGCGCTTCGTGGGGATGGAGAATCTCGTCGAGGGCGTCGTGGCCGCGAGCCAGGACGGGCTTGCCTCGGTCCGTGTCGGAGAGCGAATGCTCTTCGCCCTCTCGGAAGCCCGGCCGGGAACCCGGGTCTCGGTCGCCTTCAGGGCGGCGGACGTGGTCCTGGCGCGTCCGGGAGGGGATGAGAACACGGCGCGCAACCATTTAGAGGGAGCGATCACCGAGGTCGTCCCGCGAGGCGGACCGCTGGTCATGGTCAGGATCGACTGCGGTTTCCCGCTCGTCGCCATGATCACCCGCCGGTCGGCGGAAGAGAGCAGTCTCGAACCTGGAGACGAGGTCTCGGTCAGGTTCAAGGCGAGCGCCGCTCTCGCCATCCCGACAGAACAACCGGTATTCCCTTAAACCCCGCCGGACCATACGTTCTTCAATGCAGGAGAACGAGAACCCCCTCTCTTCTATGACCGGCGTGCACCGCATCGAGATGGGTGTGAACGGCCGGGTTCAGGGCGTGGGCTACCGGAGTTATGTGGCAGGCTGTGCCGCACGGACCGGTGTGGCCGGATATGTCAGAAACCTCCCTGACAGCACCGTCGAGATCGTCGCCGAAGGAGAGGCCGCGGACCTCGCTGCCTTCCTTGACGCCGTCGAAGCGCAGGACGAACCGGTGATCTCGGTCGAGGGGATCACGATCTCCCTCACAAAACCTACCGGCGAATTTACCGGTTTCGAGGCGCGGTTCGGCGACAGGAAAGAAGAGATCTTCAAGCGGAGCATGCTCGCCCTCGACCTGATGAAGGAGATCCTCAAGACCGAGCAGGAGATGCTCGCCGAGCAGAGGAAGACGAACGCCCTCCTCGAAGAACTGGTCGAGGCCGGGAAGAGATAAAATACCGGCTGTGTAGAGTCGGGGATGAACCCCCGGTTCAAGCATACGCGATTGAATATTATCGTGGAGCCCGGGAATGAGCATGGATCCCTGCTCCCCCTTTGAAACGGGACACCGGGTGGGAGCACCACCCCATTGCCGCCCCCACCTATCCTCACCGTAGGGGGTTCCGGGGGGAAAGCCCCAGGCGCGAGATGACGGTGAAAAGTCTCAATAGGGGCGGCACATCGGATCATCACGCCCTCGTAGAGATAAACGTCATCGGCACCCAACGAAGACGGCATAGATGCCGTCGACATATGGGCAGAGGATCCGCTCGAAGCCTGCTCTGGTCATCTTCTCTCTGAAGTGGGTGAAGGTGTCCAGGAATTGGTAGTTTCTCTCGCGTTTTGCGAGCATGCTCTCCGCCTCGACGGCTGGAAGACCGTTTGTTTGCATCGAATGGTACCACCGCGCGCTGAGGATCTTCTCTTCCCAAATCTCTTCGGGTCTGAAGACGTCGCCGTTGACGAACCGACCCCCCGGTTTCAGGGCGTCGTGGACGTGGCCGAGGATCATGGCCCGGTCGTCGTCGGGGAGGTGGTGGAGGCAGAGCGAGGTGAGGACGAGGTCGAACATCCCGTCCGGCCAGACTTCCCTGAAGTCCCCTTCGAGAAATGCGATCGTCTTGAGGTTCTCTTTTCTCTGCGCCACCGCGAGCATGGCCGGGTCCATGTCGATGCAGGTGACTTTCGCCTGAGGGTTGGCACTGAGGATCTGTTCGGTGACAAAACCGGTGCCGCTCCCGAGTTCGAGAACCTCGATCTTCCCCTCAGGGATGAAATCGGCGATCGTGCCGAAGAAGGCCGGTGCGTCGGAGACGATCCTGACGATCAGGTCTTCGTAGACGTCTGCCTTCTCATGAAAGTGCTCTTCTCCTTTCATGCAGATCCCTCCCACGAGAACATCTCGGCATATGATCGATACTCCCCGTCTCCTCCCGGGCAGGTGAACCGCATCCCGCTCTTCCCGCAGAGCATGCAGAGCGGCTTTGCAATTGAAGGGTCCATCTCTCCGTCAACGGTGAAGAAGCGGTCGTCGACCTCGAGCCGTTCCACCTTTCCGATGACGAGGACATATTTGTCCCTGCAGATCTCCTCGACCAGGGTGCACTCCATCCATGCGATGCACCCCTCGATGCCGGGTGGGCGCACGGTTTTCGACGGGTGGGGGGTGAGTCCGGCTTCCGCAAACTCATCGACTTCTGGAGGATAGTGGCGTGCGCAGACCATCACTTCTCGACTCATCCCGGCGGTCGGGATATTGACAACGAACTCGCCGGTCGCCCTGATGTTCTCGAGGGTATCTCGCTTCAACCACGATGCAAGGACGATCTCGTCGAGCGGTCGCAGGATCGGGGTGATGTTCCCCCAGGGCGCGGCGTTGAGCATGCCGTCAGGGGAGACGGTCGAAATGAGGACGACCGGAAGCGGGAGGACATTCTCTCTTCGGTGAGGGGGTAGTTCCATGGATCATAATTATTTTCAAAATAGTAATACTTTTTTGGAAGATCGGCATGTCCCCTCAGATCAGGCTGTGGTCCTGCCCCCCCATAGCCCGGACGACGACCTTCGCTCACCTGAAGTGGATGGTGGTGTCCGAGGTATCACTTGAGTTCGGGATATAGATCGGCACCCAGTACCCCGCACCGTCGGCGGTGCGGACCGGTGCGAGGTCTCTGGCCGGGGCGGAGGGTGTGGACGGGCCGATGACGACGACCGCGCCGCTGACTATTCCGTCATGTCTGAGCGGGGCGGCGAGGGCGGCGTAGTCCCTGTCGGCGTGGGTCAGGGTTGCCCGGGAGACGACGCAGAAGTCGGCGGAACGTCGTGCGATCTTTTTGAGGGTGTGAGCGCAACCGGTTGAGAAGACCTCCTCTGCAGGTTGGCCGACGGCATTCTCCTGGTCGACCTCGAAAAGGACGGCGGCGGCACGGTTGAGAGCGATGAGGTCGCCGGATAGCGAGAGTGCGACGACCGGGGTGGGAAGGGACTTGAGGATCCGGGCGGCGGTGAGGGTGTCTTCGTCGCAGGGATGGTGAGATTTCAGGCTTGTCAGCCTTTTTTCGTGTTCTGACAGGGTGTGTTCCATGAACTCCATCTTCATTAGAGGATATTTCGGGGTAGGAGATAAATGATAGGTATTTAACCTGTGGGTTCTGGCCGGCGCACGGGATCTCTCCCCTCATGTTCCGCAACGCTCAACAGCATGAGCATCACCCTTACGGCGTGCGGTTCAGCCGCCAGATCGCACCGCTGAGGAGAGCGGCCAGGGTTACCCAGATGAGATAAGGAAGGAGGAGGGCGGCGGCCAGACCCGAGACCCGTGAAAAGAGGACGATCGTCGCGAGCACCGCGATCCAGAGGAGGAGGATCACCACAAAACTTCCGAGGAGGGAGCGGCGACCCCAGAAGACCGTGGGCCAGAGGAGGTTGATGACGAGTTGCACCGCAAATGCCAGGAGCGCCGGTGGAGCGTTCGGGCCGTCCTCGATGATCACGATGATCGCTGCAACCGCCATCAGAAGGTAGAGCACTCCCCAGACCGGCCCGAAGACTCTCGCAGGCGGGTTAAACCATGGCTTCTTCAACGAGGCGTACCAGGTGGAGCGGTCCATTGCGTCCTCCTTCTACCCCCCGATGAAATAGACCTTTCTCTCCCCGTCGGCCGCGTCGGATTGGTGGGGGCGGCCCCTCAGATTTCTGAGATGGATTTATAGCCGGAGAGGAGGAGGAGGGTGCATGGACGCGACCATGCTCATCGGTTTTAGTGCCGGCCTGCTCACCACGGTCTCCTTCTTTCCCCAGGTGGTACGGACCCTCCGCACCCGCTCGGCCCATGACTTCTCAGCCCTGATGCTGTTCCTCCTCTTCACTGGCCTCACTCTCTGGTTGGTGTATGGTCTCCTGAGAGACGACGCGGCGATCGTCGCCACCAACGGCGTCACCGCCGCCCTGGTCGCCGTGATCGGAGGAGTGAAGGTGCGTTCAGGGTGAATGAAAAAATCTCGGCTCTGTAGAATTTTTCATGAGGCGAGCGCCCCCCTCAAGCATACGCGATGAAAATATCAGATCAGATCTGGATCGATTCTTGACCTTCATCCGTGCGTTCGAGGAGTGAATCGAATTCGAGCATCGTGCCGCCCCTCGGCTATCTTCTTCGTGGGGGGCTCCGGGGGGCAAAGCCCCCCGGCGTGAGACAGCGATGAAGGGTCTGCGATTGCGGGCGGCACGCCTGATCGATCATCACGCCTTCCCCCATCAATCGCGCCGGGGGCGCTGCCACAGAACCCCCGGGATGAAGATAGGGCCGGTCGGGAAGGCAGAGAAATGACCGTGAAGTATCTCGACCCCATGATTGATCGTGCCCGGGATTCTTCCGGGATATGCTCTCCGATAAAAAAGAAACCTGAAAATAAAACGAGGCCCTCCTCACAGGAGGGCCCGAAAAGAAGGAGATTTACTCCTTCTGGAAGATGTTGAAGATCTGGTCGCTGCCGGTGGCAGAGAGCCTGTTCCTCTCCTCGTTCTCCTCAACCAGTGCAAGGAGCGGGAGGGTCATGTCGACGCCCGGCACAAAGCCGAACATCTCCTGGAGGTCGACCTGGAGCGCGTGCATGAACAGCGAGTTCGGGATGTCCATGGCACAGAGTTCCTCGCACTGACCGCAGTTGATGCAGGAGTCGGAGATGTGGGCGAACCTGATGAGGTGGAACATGAAGTTCGGCGGGATCTCACCGGGCTTGACCAGGTACGGCTTCTTGGTGGAGCACTCGACACAGTAGCAGATCGGACAGTTCTCGATGCACTGGTAGCACTTGATACACCGGGAAGTCTCGTCCAGGATCTTCTTCAGACGGTCGCTGCCCTCACCGAGAGCCTCGAAGTCCCTGGCACGCCAGGAGTCGCCGAGCTTGAGCATGGCGTTCTCGACCTTGCCGCGGATCTCGATGCCCTTGGGGATCGGAGCCTCGGTGGCGAGCTTGCCTGCCTTGACAGCCTCGTCGAGGAGGTTCGCACCCTTCTCGGAGCAGACTTCGACGAAGGTGGCCTTGCCGGCCTTGTCGCCGATGACACCCCAGTTCCCGCAGGCGAGGTCTGCCTGGCGCGGGACCTTCATCTTGCACCGGCGGCAGTTGGACCTGCGGCCGTAGCCCTCTTCCTCGAGCTCGTCGATCTTGATGCCCTTGTGGCCCTCGGCGGTCTCGATGATGAACTGACCCTTGTCGATCTCCTCCTTGAGGACGGTGTCGGGGTCGGTCTCGAACTTGTCGGCGATCATCTTGCGGGCGGTGACCGGGCTGACCGTACCACCACAGTTGAGGCCGATCATCACGACATTGTCGAGGTTGATCTGCTGCCTCTTGGCAAGTTCGTAGATCCCCATTGCGTCGCAGCCCTTGACGGTGACCGCGATCTTCATGTCGTTGGCACCGTTGAGGTACTTCTTGAAGAGCTTGGAGAGGAGGAGCGTCCCGCAGTGGAGGGAACCCGCAGCCTGCGCAATCTCTTCGGGGTCGGTGATGAGGGTCGGGACGGCATCGTAGATGTCCGCACCCTTCTTCACGGCAAGGACCGCGTCGACCATCTTGCTCTCAAGAGCGAACTTGAGGAGCGAGGAGACGGCACCGCCGCACTCGCCCTTTGCAAGGAGGTCCTCGTCGGTCGACCATGCGTAATACATATCGCCTTTTGCTGACATTTTCAGGCCTCCTGGATCTTCTCAACCTTCACAGCACATGCCTTGAACTCCGGGATCTTGGCGATCGGGTCGAGGGCATTGTTGGTCAGGACGTTTGCTGCGCACTCGGCGAAGTGGAACGGCATGAAGGTGACGCCCTTCATAATGTCCTTGGTGACCTTCGCGGGCACGTTGATGGTGCCACGGCGGGAGGTCGCCTTGACCATCTCGCCGTCGACGATACCGAGTTCCCTGGCGTCCTCGGGGTTGAGCTCGATCCAGCCGGTCGGAACCTCGGCGTCGAGGTGCTCGGAGCGGCGGGTCATGGACCCGGTGTGCCAGTGGAAGAGACACCTGCCGGTGGTGAGGATGAGCGGGTACTCCTCGTCCGGGACCTCTGCTGGCGGCTTGTACTCGATGGCATGGAAGACACCTATACCGTCGGGGTGCGAGAACTTGCCGATGTGGAGGATCGGGGTTCCCGGGTGGTCGGTGGACGGGCAGGGCCAGTGGAGGGCCTCGGGCTTCTCGAGCCTCTCGTAGTTCATGCCGTGGTACGACGGGGTAACCTCGGCGATCTCGTTGAAGATCTCCTCGGCGGACTGGTACGGGAACTGGGCTGCATAGCCCATCTTTGCGGCGAGCTCGGAGATGATCTGCCAGTCGAGCTTGGCCTGGCCGGGTGCCTCCTGGGCCTTGTGCCACATCTGGACACGGCGCTCGGTGGAGGTCTGCGTGCCGTCCTTCTCTGCATAGCAGGTGGCCGGGAGCACGACGTCGGCGAGGGCGGCGGTCTCGGTGAGGAAGATGTCCTGCACGACGAGGAACTCAAGGCTCTTGATGGCGTGCTCGACGTGGGTGATGTCGGGGTCGGAGAGCATCGGGTTCTCGCCCATGATGTACATCGCCTTGAGCTCACCGGGGTTGTCGGTGAGGACGTCCATCATGACGGTGACCTCGTAGCCGTTCTTCGGCTCGCAGATGCCGTCGGGGAAGCCCCATGCGTCGGCGAACTTCTTGTGGGCTGCCGGGTCGATGACCTTCTGGTAGCCGGTGAAGACGACCGGGAGTGCACCCATGTCGCAGGCGCCCTGCACGTTGTTCTGGCCACGGAGAGCGTTCACACCGGCGCCGGGCTTGCCGAGGTTGCCGGTGAGCATCTGGATGTTGGCGACGGACTTGACGTTGTCCACACCGGTGGTGTGCTGGGTGATACCCATCGAGTACAGGATGGCGGAAGCCTCGGACTGGGCGAACCACTCGGTTGCCTGCTTCAGCTGCTCGACCGGGATGCCCGAGATCTTCGAGACATTCTCGAAGTCGTACTCAGGCTTCATCACGACTTCCTTGAGTGCCTCGAAGTCCTTCGTGCGAGCCTCGATGAACTCCTTGTCTTCCCATCCGTTCTTGATGATGTACTGCATCATGCCGTTGAGGATGGCGACATCGGAGCCAGAGCGGAACTGCATGTACAGGTCGGCCTGCTTGCCGGTGGCGGTGAGACGCGGGTCGGCGTAGATGATCTTCGCGCCGTTCATCTTGGCCTGGGCGATCTTGCGGCCGATGAGGGGGTGCTGCTCAAAGGTGTTGGACCCCAGAATGAAGAGGCACTTGGACTCGGCGATGTCCAGAATGGAGTTGGTCATCGCACCGGAGCCGAAGGAGGCGGCAAGTCCTGCGACGGTCGAAGCGTGGCAGAGACGGGCGCAGTGGTCGATGTGGCGGGTCTTGAGGACACCGCGGGCGAACTTCATCAGCGCGTAGTTGTCCTCGTTGGAGGTACGGGCCGATGAAAGACAGACCATCTCGTCGGGCTTGTAGGACTTGAGCTTCTGGGCGATGAGGTCGTAGGCCTCCTCCCAGGTCGCCTCGACAAACTCGCCGTCCTTCTTGATGAGCGGCGTGGTGAGGCGGTCCTCACGGTTCACAAATTCCCATGCATAGGTGCCCTTGGGGCAGACCTTACCCTCGTTGACCGGAGAACGGTGGTACGGCTGGACGCCGCAGACCTTTCCGTCCTTGACAACAAGGTTGAAGGAACACCCGGTACCGCAGTACGGGCAGGTCGTTCGAACATACTTTACGTCCATGGAAAAACCTCGGATAAGAAAAAGTCTCAGAGACAGTATTTAAGGTTACCTCTGCGCGCGGCAGAGTTTGATGAATAATGGTGGAAGAAGGGCCCCATGCCCCCCGATTATGATAACACTAATCTTTAACCGGCAATGGTTTTGGTTTACCTGACACTGCTGATAGATTAAAAAAGGGGGGGAGCGCAGCTGTAGTACATGCAGGTGCCCGTGCCGCCCATGCTCGCCGACCTTGTTGCGACCTCCTTTTCTGCCCTTGACGGTGTTGAATTCTCAGACCTCACCCGCTGCCCGGAGTGCGGCGGGGGGGTGCGGGGGCACGACATGAAAAAACGGCGGTTTGCGGTGATCAAAACAGCCCGGGGACGCACCGAGATCACCGTCTGGGTGCGGCGGTATTATTGTACCCGGTGCGGGGCACTCTGTTCGGCCCCGGCCCCCTTCTACCCGGACACCCGGGTGGGGGCGCCGGTCATCGACCTCTGCCGGGTGCTTGCCAGAGAATACTCCTTCAGCCAGGCGGCGAAGATCCTTGCGGCCATGGGCGTCGTCCTCGACCGCGGATCGGTCCGCAACTATGCCGCCCTCGACCTCGGCCCGGTCCCGTCCATCGCACTCTGGGGCCTGCACCTGCCGGGCTCTCTTCTCTCACTCATCTCTCTGACCATCGGCAGGAGTCAGGCGGCTCCCGTCCCAGGGGCAGAAGTCCTCGCGGCCTGCGGTCTCCCAGCCGCAGGTCGGGCACCGCTTCACCCTCACCGGTCTCCGCCCGAACAAGGGAAGGAGCGGGACGAAGAGGAAGAGAAAGAAGAACGGGAGTCCCAGGAGATAGCAGACCGCCGTCACCAGGAGTGAGCCTGCCAGGAGGAGCAGGCTCAGCGTGTACCGTCGCGTCCCGCCACCTCCAGGACCGCATACGCGGGGAGGGCGTCGGCCATGCCCCTCAGTTCCCGGTTCAGGTCGACGCCCGAGAGCATCCCGGCAAAGAGCGGCGACCCGATCCCGCCGCAGACGATCATATTGCACTCGCTTGTTCCCATACAGGTGCTGACCGCCCGCACGATCATCCCGGCCTGTGCCGTCCAGCACTGGGCGGCGATCCCGCGGGCCGCCGCCTCGCCGATCTCCTCGAGGTCGGCGCAGACGACCCTGGCGAGCCGGCGCATCGCCGCTTCCACCGTGACCGGACCGCCGTCCGGGGTGGCCGCGGTGTAGTCTTCGGGGGCGATCTGGCCGAGGACCAGGTGGGCGTCGCCGCTGCACGCAAAGTACTCGGTCGAGACCGGCGTGAAGATCCCACCGACCTCGACGGCCCTGACCAGGGTGGCCACGTTCGTCCTGAGCATCCCGGTGTAGACCAGATACCCCTGCTGGAGACGGAGGAGGTCGGTGAGCCCGCAGAGGTCGTCGAAGCGGTTGAGCGGGACGATGTCCGCGGTGGTGCTGCCGACGTCCAGGAGGACGGCGTTGGGGTAGCGCTCACGGAGATAATCCGCCGAGGCCAGCCAGTTGGCGGCGGCAAGCTGGGGGACCGGGCCGTCGTGGAAGGCTCCGTCGGTCCCGTAGAAGAGGGCGTCGGGGAAGGACTCCTGCACGGCCTCCACGATAAATTTGATCCCCTCAGCCTTGGAGGAGAAACTGTCGGCGAGTTCGCCGCTCATCACGACGGCGGCGTTCTCGCCGTCCTTCGCATAGGGGGCGAGCAGGTCGGCAAGCGGGGCCTCGGTCCAGAGGGGGCAGTAATGGATGTGGGCCCCGGCGCGGTCCACCACCTTCAGGTTCGCTCCACCGACATCGATGCCGATCATAGGGGCATCACCCGGCCTTCGCGGTCGAACTCAACCTTACCCATGAGGTGCACACCGTCGGCCGGCACCTTCCCGCAGGAGGCGTCGACGAGGAGGGCGGCGATCTCTTCCTCCATGCACGCGGCGATCCCGACCATGCTCGTCGTCATCCTGGGGTTCACCTCCAGCACATAGGGCCGGTCGCCGACGACCAGGTCGACGCCCACATACCCCTGGCACCCGAGCACCATCGCCGCCTCCACGGCGGTCCTGACGATCTCGTCCTTCATCGGATGGTCGACCGGCGTCTCCCCGCCATGATAGGCGAAGTAGCCGTCATCGCCGAGGGTGATCTTCTGCCGGTTGAGGGAGAGGACGAGCGGCCCGGCACCTGAGAAGTACAGACAGGCCTCGCCGACGATCCGGCTTCCGATGAGGCTGACCGACATGGGTTCGCCCTCGATATATTCCTGCCCGATCTCGTCGGGGCCGGGCGCCGCCTCGGTGAGTCTGGTGTTGTAGGTGTCGCAGCCGCGGATCGGCTTGACCACTTTGCGCCCTTCGGTCTTCTCTGCAGGGACCGGGATGCCATGCGCGGCAAGCACCTGGAGAGACCGCTTCTTGTTGGCACAGAGGGCGACGTTCATCGACCCGCACCCGATGTTGTGCGTACAGTCCTCGAGTTTCTTGGTGAGAGGGGCGAGGAGGTGGTCGGGGGCGATGACCAACCCGACATCGCAGTCAGGGGCCAGGTCTTCAATCTCGGCCATCAGGTCGCCGTCGCGGGGGCAGACCACCTCGTAGCCGCAGCGTGCAAAACTCTCAGAGAGGATCGTCAGCATGGCCCGCCCCTCCACCGCAAGGTCGGGGTCATGGAAGACGGTGTATTCAGCAAGAAATGCCCTCATTCCCTACTGCGTTGGCATCGACCGGTGATGTAGATATTGATCGCAAACGACTATCAGGGAGGCAGGCATACCCATTCAACCAACGATGGACCGGAAGATTCTTCTCACCAATGACGACGGCGTGTACTCCAACGGCATCTGGGCGGCGTACGAAGCGCTCTCAGAGATCGCCGACGTGACCGTCGTCGCGCCCGCCACCCAGCAGAGCGCGGTCGGGCGCTCGATCTCGATCTTTGAGCCGATCCGCGCAACGAAGATCTCGGTCAACGGGGTGCCGGCCTATGCCGTCGGCGGCAAACCGACCGACGCGGTGATCATCGGGCTCTTCGCCCTCGACCTCCAGCCCGACCTGGTGGTGAGCGGGGTCAACATCGGCGAGAACCTCAGTTTTGAATCGATCATGACCTCGGGCACCGTGGGGGCGGCGCTCGAAGCGGCGAACCACGGGACGCCCTCGGTCGCCTTCTCCCTCCAGGTCTGGGACCAGGGCGACAAGTTCGATGACCCACGCCATGTCGGGAGCAGCTTCGAGGAGGCGAAGACGGTGGTGCGCGACGTCTGCGAACGGATCTTTGCACGCGGCTTCCCGGCAAAGACCGATGTTGTCAACGTGAACATCCCTTCAAAGGTGGAGGGCGGCTACGAGGTCACCACCCTGGCGCGCAAACTCTTCCACACCGGCGTGGAGCGGCGCCTCGACCCGCGCGGGAGACCGTATTACTGGATCAACGGTCCGCTGGTCGAAGACGCCGAGGAAGGAACCGACGTCCATGCGATCAGAAAAGGAAATGTCTCAGTCACCCCGATCACCCTCGACTGCACGGCGGCCGGGGCCGACGACGGGATGCGCGACCTCCTGAAGTAAACGATCCTCTTTTTTTTCGGTACTGTAGAATTTTCGGCATGAGCCTTCGGCTCAAGCAGATGCAATGAAAGGCTCTGTAGAATTGGGCATGAGCCCGGGGCTCAAGCATACGGGATGAAAATTTCTCGTCACGTGCTCTCTCTCTTTTCAAGACAGGAGAACTGGTGGAGACTTCGTTCCATCGCCGCCCCCACCCATCTTCGTCGTGGGGGGTCCGGGGGGTTTCCCCCGGCGCGAGATGGCCGGGAAATCTCGACGATGGGGGCGGCCGATCCATCAGAAGAATTTTCTATCCTCTGCGTATCGGCTTCAACGTGATATGAAGAGTTCAAACGCTCATGCAAATCAGAAGAGAGGAACGTCTGGATCATTTTCATGGTAAACCCTTTTTGATCGTTCTCTTCTCCGGGGGGACGGCCGCCCCCCGGTCTCCTCACAGGATGATAGGTGGTGGACGGCCACTCCCTCTTCATGTTCGTTGATGGTGCCTTCCCGACCCTATCTTCATCCCGGGGGTCCGGGGGCAGCGCCCCCGGCGGGAGCATGGGGGAAGGCGTGGGGATCGATGAGGCGGGCCGCCCTCCATCATAGAATCTTTTCTGGCGTCTCGCACCGGGGGGAAACCCCCCGGACCCCCCACGACGAAGATGGGTGGGGGCGGCGCGATGCACGACTTCGATTTGCTCCTCGGTCACAAGGAGGAGGGTCAGGAATTGATGTGACTGCTCCCCCGACTGAAGTCAGGGGCATCCTGGGATGTTACCCCTGAGATTGCAGTCCCAATCTCACAATATTGATCGCCGCGTTCTGGTCACGATCTATTACCAACCCGCAATGCGGGCAGGAATGAACACGATCAGAAAGCGTCTTTGCGACGATCATCCCACACCTGGAACACTGCTGAGATGTGTTTCTGGGGTTCACCAGGACCACGCGTGAGCCAGCATCTTCCGCTTTGCTCTCAGTGATCGTGATGAACATATTCCAGGCAACATCTGCAATGCTTTTTGCCAGATGATGGTTCTTTTCCATTTTTATGATATTCAGATCCTCGAACACGATCGTACCGAACCGATCCACCAACTGCCGGGAGGTCTGATGAGCAAAATTGAGCCGTCTGTTGGCGATCCGTTCGTGGATGTGTGCGACGATCTTCCGGGCTTTCTTCCGTTCAGGAGTGCCCTTCTCTGCCTTCGAGAGTTTCCTCTGTGCTTTCGCAAGAGCCTTCTCGTCGGTACGGAAGAACCTGGGGTTCTTGATCTTCTCCCCGTTTGAGAGGGTGGCGAAGGACTCCAGACCAACGTCGATCCCAACGACAGTCTCCTTCTGAGGTGCAGGGGAAGGATCATACTCGACCGAGAAACAGGCGTACCACTTGCCGGTCGAAGACCGCCGGATTGTGAGGGTCTTGATCGTCCCTTCGACTGGACGGTGGAGGACAATCCTTACGTCTCCTACCTTTGAGAGATGGAGACGATCTCCTATCAACTTGAACCCAGACTGTTTGTACGTGATGCTGTCGTATCGTCCTTTCCCCTTAAACCGAGGGTAGCCCGGCTTTTCCCCTGCTTTCACCCGCCGGAAGTACGCTTTGAAGGCAAGATCCACGCGCATCTGAACATTCTGGAGAACCTGAGAATAAACCTGATTCAGATCAGGTCGTTCCTTCTTCCACTGCGTCAGGATCTTGTTGGTTTCATAGAGAGAAAGAGAACGCTGTTCCTCTTCCCAAGCGTTCTTTCGCAATGCGAGCGTATCGTTATAGATCCACCGACATATCTCAAGCGTCTGCTCAAGGAGAGAGACTTGAGACTTTGAGGGATAGATCCGATACCGATATGCCTTACGCATTATAGTTTTCATGGGCTTCAATGCGTAATGAGATTATCGGAGGACGGCATTCATCCCCCCACTGAAGTGGGGGGCCTTCTGCCTGTTTTCTTCGTAAAGCTGATATGAAATATTTATCTCGGATGGGCCGGGAAGGCGGGCCCCGTGATCATGAAGAGGATAGTGCCGCCCCTCCCCCTCAGGCAAAACCATAGGATACAGACGGACTCATCCTCCGCTACAGCTGTCTCACCCCCACCCGATCGATCACCGGCGCCACCCCTTATCTGTCCGGGCCTCCATACTTTTTTCCAATGAGCAAACAGGACAACCTCGAGATAAAGCGCGTCGCGGGCGTCGCCGCCGCAGCAGAGGTACAGGACGGCATGGTGATCGGCCTCGGCACCGGGTCGACGGCACATTATGCGATCCTCAGGATCGGCGAACGGGTCAGGGAAGAGGGACTCTCGGTCGTCGGCGTTCCGACCTCGTACCAGTCGGCGATGCGGGCGCGCGCGGCCGGGATCAGGGTGGTCGATCTCGCCGACGTCGATGCGATCGACCTGACCATCGACGGTGCCGACCAGGTGGACGCGGCCTTCAACCTCATCAAGGGCGGCGGGGCGGCGCACACCCGCGAGAAGTGCGTGGCGGCGGCATCAAAGCGGATCATCACGGTTGTGGACCCTTCAAAACTCTCGGAACAATTGAACGTACCGGTGCCGGTCGAAGTCGTTCCCTATGCAGCCACCCTGATCGCACGACAGGTGGAAGCCCTCGGCGGCGTGCCGGTGCTCCGGGAAGGCGTGAAGAAAGACGGCCCCGTCATCACCGACAACGGAAACTTTGTCTTCGACTGCGACTTCGGGACAATCGCCGATCCGGCAGGGGTTGAAGCACAGTTGAACGCCCTTCCGGGCGTTCTGACCTGCGGGATCTTCACGGAATTTGCAGAAAAAATATGTGTTCTCGTTGGTGAGAGCAGCGGGTGCAGGACCCTCACGAGATAAGGCCTCTGGCCTTCTCGATGAGTGCCAGCTGGTTATCAACCTCTTTTCTCTTATTTCTCTCAATGACGTCGATGATCTCGTTGATCGGCCTGGAAAGCGAATAGATCTTGACAGGACGCCCCTTGCTCTCGGCCTTGCTCTCACGGGTGTTGATCCACTTCTTCTCCTTGAGGTAACGCATTGCAATCGAGACCTCAGGCTGCCTGAGGTCGGTGCCGCGCTCGATCTCCCGGGAGGTTGCTTCATCGGTGTTGGCAAGGTAAACGAGTACCTTGGCGACATTGCGCTTGATCCCGATGTCGATGAGGAGTGTGGCGAACTCTTCTTCTTTCTGAGTAAAGTACAGGACTTCTTCTGCTTTCATGATGTTCACCCAGTTGACCAATATTAGGTTTCGTATCGGAAATATAAGAATATTGGCGACGGTTATATATCGCGCACGATAATCCGGGTTACAATATCATCTCTCAAAAGAGGAGCGCCGTGGGCCTGGATCCCCTTGACAACCCATCGATCTCAGGTTCCCGATGGCTGAAGGGGGTTCTCTTACTAAATATATTGGCGCAATAATTAAAAAAGATATAGTTTAGAGAAGGCCGAGATTCGAGAGATCGGTAATGATCTTTTGAACCGCGAGGCGCGCGTCCTCGGGCTTCTTGCCGCCGGTGATAATCAACTTCCCCGAACCGAAGAGGAGGACGACCACCTTGGGCTCTTCGAGGCGATAAACAAGGCCGGGAAACTGTTCGGGCTCGTACTCGATCCGGTCGAGGTTGAAGCCGATCGCGATCTTGTTGAGATTGATGGGTTTACCGGGGTCAGCGGAGGTGACGATGTTCTGGATCGTATAGGTGAGATGTTCATCGATCTCGATGTCGAGGTCACGGAGTTTTCCGCCAAGGATTTCCAGTCCCTGGCTGAGGCTTTCAACGCTTTTCGCTCCGGTAAGGACGACTTTCCCCGATCCGAAGACCAGAGCGGCGATCTTCGGTTCTTTCATCCTGATGACAACACCGGGAAACCGTTTCTTGTCGTAGTCGGCCCCCGGGATGCGCGATGATATCGTCGGGAGGTCAAGGGAGTCGGTTACTTTGGCAGAGGCAACGATATTTTCTATCTTCAGAGATTCCTCTGGGGTACCGTGCATGTTTATAAATGACGTAAAAAAGGTATATAAAGAGTTGGTCGATCATTCCTCCAGGGTCGAGAGGTCCCCCAGATCCATCCCGAGTTCCTGTGCCCGCAGCACGCGGCGCATGATCTTGCCGCTCCTGGTCTTGGGGAGGGAATCGACAAACTCGACCTCGTTTGGCATGGCAATCGGCCCCACCGTCATCCTGACATGATAACGCAGGTCTGAGACAAGACGGTCGCTCCCGACCTGGCCGTTGCGGAGGATGACGAAGGCCTTGATCTGGTTGCCCTTCACCGGGTCGGGGGTGCCGATCACCGCCGCCTCTGCCACAGCCTCGTGGGAGACGAGGGCCGACTCCACCTCGGCGGTGCCGATGTTGTGGCCGGCGACGATGATCAGGTCGTCGGCGCGGCCGATGACCATGATATTGCCGTCATGCCCCTTCACCGCGAGGTCGGTGGCGGTGTAGACGCTGTCGATGGTGGTCCAGTACTGCCGGTACCGCTCGTCGTTGTTGTAGACCCCCCGCAGCATCGAGGGCCAGGGCTGCTGGATCACCAGGTAGCCCCCGTTCCCGGGCTCGACCGGGTTGCCGTCCGAGTCGACGACGTCGGCGAAGACCCCCGGAATGGGCTGGCCGGCAAATCCCGGACGCATCGGTTCGCCGACCATCGTGGTGATCATGTGCATCCCGGTCTCGGTCTGCCACCAGGTGTCGACGATCGGGCAGCGGCACCCGCCGATGTGGTGGTAGAACCACTCGAAGGCCTCGGGGTTGAGGGGTTCGCCGACCGATGCGAGGATCCGCAGCGAACTGAGATCGTACTTCGCGGGCCATTCCTCGCCCACTCGCATGAACATCCTGATCGCCGTCGGAGCGGTGTAGAAGACCGAGATACCGTAGTCCCGGATCAGTTTCCACCAGATCCCGGCGTCAGGGTAGTCGGGGGTCGACTCGGTGAAGAAGACCGTCGCCCCGTTGAGCAGGGGGCCGTAGACCACATAGGAGTGGCCGGTGATCCAGCCGGGATCGGCGGTGCACCAGTAGACATCGTCCTCTTTGACGTCGAGGACATACTTGGTCGTGTACTGGGTGCCGACCGCATATCCGCCGCAGGCATGGACGATCCCCTTGGGCGCCCCGGTCGTGCCGCTGGTGTACAGCAGGAAGAGCGGGTCTTCGGCATCCATCACCTCGGCCTCACAGGTGTGCGGTTCGTTCTCCATCAGTTCCTCGAAGTCGACCTCCATCTCAGAGTGGAGTTCGACCCTCGGCTCGTCCCGGCGCAGGACGACGATCGTCTCGACGCTCGGTGCGTTGACCACCGCTTCTTCCACGATCGGCTTGAGCTGGATCGCCTTGCCACGGCGCATCGAACTGTCCGCGGTGATCACGACCCTGGAGCCCGAGTCGCGGATCCGCTGGTTGAGGGCGTTGACCCCGAATCCTCCGAATACCACCGAGTGGACCGCACCGATCCTGGCACAGGCAAGCATGGCGACGACCTGCTCAGGGATGACCGGCATGTAGATGCAGACGCGGTCGCCTTTCTTTACTCCGATCCGTTTGAGACCGTTGGCGAGTCGGCAGACCTGCCTGAGAAGCTGGCTGTAGGTGTAGGCCTTCTCCTCCCCTTCCTCTCCGCGCCAGAAGAGGGCGACTTTGTTTGCCCGGCCATTCTTCACATGCCGGTCCAGACAGTTGTAAGTGATGTTGATCTTCCCGTTCAGATACCACCTGGCGTACGGGAAATCCCATTGCATCACCTCGTCAAATGGTTCGAACCAATCGAGTTCTGCTGCTCGTGCCTTCCAGAACGCCTCAGGGTCGCTGACGAATTTCTGGTACGCCGTCTGATAGTCTCCGATCCACGACCGCTCCCGGTAGGAGGGATCGGGCCGGTAGTATTTCGGGGCCTCGAGAGGCACAGCAAAATCTTGCTCCGTCATGGGGCACCTCGGATTGCCATGAAAGATACCTCTGGTATTTTTCACGAGCGAATCTACACGATCAATAGTGAACGTCCGATATATATTTTGTGGTAAGCCAGATAATGCCTTTATTTCTGGATTTGCATCCTAAATTCGACGATTTACGACATGCGTGCAATTCACATGATCATACGTGAGGAATCGCGCAGTGAGATAATTCCCCCTATTTCAGGGGAATTACCTTTAATACCCCCTCTTTTTCATCTGAAAAGACCGATATCGGCATACCATCAGGCACTGATCTTCGGCGATTGCCGACTGGGTCTTCAACAAATTCAAAAAGAACTTAAAGACAGGAGTATGACACTATGATGTCAACCCAATAAAAATTTCATATCAGTGCACGTACCGAATGTTGTCGCATTTGAGAGCGCTGTTCCCTGATCCAGGCTGTCATAAAGCCATAAAAAGCCCCTGGCGGCTGCTCCGGGTCAGTTAGTTCCCAGTATCTGAGAGGAAAGTTCCATGGCAAAGAGAATGCTGAGTGAGGCAGAAGGATATGACCTCCTCCGGGAGTACGGTGTCCCGACCCCTGGCTTTGAGATCGTTACGAGCGCCGATGCTGCCGCGAAGGCGGCGTCAGCCATCGGTTTCCCGGTCGTCATGAAGATTATATCCCCCCAGATCGTCCACAAGAGCGATGCTGGCGGGGTAGTTGTGGGGATCTCGGGGGCCGCCGAGGCAAAGAAGGCCTTTACACAGATCGTCGAATCTGCGATAGAGTATAACCCAGAAGCCGAGATCAAGGGCGTCATCATCGAAGAAATGGCAAAACCGGGTCTTGAACTCATCCTCGGCGGGAAGACCGATCCCGCCTTCGGAAAGGTGATCACCTTCGGGATGGGCGGAACCCTCGTCGAGTTGATGAAGGACGTCACCCTCAGGATCCTCCCGATCTCCAGAGAGGAGATCAGGACGATGGTTAGAGAGATCAACGCCTACCCCCTCATCGCGGGGTACCGCGGGATGAAACCGAGGGACGAGGATGCCCTGATCGAGATCATCGCCGGGGTGGCGACGTTCTTCGAGGAAAACCCGCAGGTGACCGAGTTCGACATCAACCCGATGCGGCTGTACGAGTCGGGTGCCTGCGCGGTGGATGCCAGGGTCATCGTGGACGACGAGTACGAGCCTATCGTGCGCAAAGAGCGGACCTTCGTCCCGCCCGAGTACTTCACCCCCCGCTCGGTCGCGGTCATCGGTGCCTCGTCCGACCCGCAGAAGATGGGCTATGCCGTCCTTCACAACCTCCTCCACTTCCCCGGCCAGATCTACCCGGTCAACAACAAGCGGACCGAGGTCCAGGGGCTCAAGGCCTACCCGACGGTGACGTCGATCCCCAACCCCGTCGACCTCGCGGTGATCACCGTCCCGGCGGTCCATGTCCCGCGCGTGATGCAGGAGTGCGGCGAGAAGAAGATCCCGCTGGTCGTGGTCATCACCGCCGGGTTCAAGGAGGCAGGCGAGGAGGGCAAGGTCCTCGAAGAGCGGATGCTCGACATCGCCAGGCACTACAATATCAGGATCGTCGGCCCCAACTGTCTGGGCCTGATCATCCCGCCCAGGGGCCTGGACACCACCTATGTCCACGAGTCGCCGGAGGCCGGCAGCATCGCCTTCATCTCGCAGAGCGGTGCCATCATCAACACCGTCGTCGACTGGAGTCTCAAGCAGGAGATCGGGTTCTCCGCGGTCTTCTCGGTGGGCAACCAGTCCGACCTCGACTTTCTGGACTATCTGCGGTTCGTGGAGCAGGACAAGAGCACCAAGGCGATCATCCTGTACATCGAGCAGCTCACCAACGGCCGGGAGTTCATGGAGGTCGTCTCAGAGGTGGCGAAGAAGAAGCCGGTCGTTGCGATCAAGTCGGGCTCCTCCCAGAAGGGACAGAAGGCCGCCTCGTCCCACACGGGATCGCTCTCAGGCTCGTACGAGGTCTACATGGAGGCATTCAGGGAGGCGGGCGTCATCCCGGTACGGGCGCTCCGCGGCGCCTTCGAGGTAGCCGAACTCTGTGCTTCGCCGGGCGGGTACCCGAAGGGCAGGCGTGCGATCGTGATCACCAATGCCGGCGGGTTCGCCGTTCTCTCCTCCGACTATGCGGAGATGTACGGTCTCGACCTCATCGACCTCCCGCCCGAGATCCTGGCGGAACTCAACGAGTTCCTCCCCGACTACTGGAGTCATGCAAACCCCCTCGACCTCCTCGGCGATGCCTCCGAGAAGCGGTTCCAGCAGGTCTTCGATGTGCTTGCCCGCCACTCGGACCTCTGGGACATGGCCTTTGTGGTCGGGTTCCCGAACCTGGTTCTGGACTCAGAGCGTCTGGCCCGGCAGATCATCAACTTCAGCGGGAAGACCGAGAATCTGGTTGTCGGTTCTCTCCTGGGCGGCGAGTGCATGGATGCCGGCAAGAAGGTGCTCAAGGAGCACCAGATCCCCAACTTCGACGACCTCGAGCAGACCTTCAAGGTGGTCGGCCGCGTCGTCTGGCAGCGGTGCAGGGCAAAGTCCATCGGGCTGCCCTGAATTTTTCATTTCAAAAAATATTTTTTTATATCATTTTGCATTCTCAATGCTCGATGATAAGGCCGATGCCGGCATCAACAGAATTGTGTTCCCGTCCCTCTCCGCACCAAACTATTATCATCCTCCACCGACATTTCCCTCCAGAGGGGACCAGAGATGGAAACCAGCAGATTGTATGTCGGGAATCTGACCTATTCGGTAACCGAAGAGGAATTAGAGGAGCTCTTCTCCAACTACGGCGAAGTCAAGAGCGTTAAGATCATCGGCGACAAAGGATTCGGTTTTGTCGAGATGGAAACTGTTGAAGAGGCCGAAAAAGCAATGGAAGCCCTGAACGGGACCGAGTTTGTCGGAAGGACGATGCGGGTGGAGGAGGCGCAGCCGCCCCGCCCGCGGAGAGAATTTCGGAGATATTGATCTCTCCTTTTCATTCTCTTTTCGTGTGCACCGGGGCGGCAGGGTGCAGACGCTTTTTTAACAGATTTCACAGGGACCGGATTTCTAAAAGTGGTATGAGAAGACCTCTGGTTTTCGAGGAGTGACAGGCCTTTGAAACACTTTGTGTTTACCATGAGGTCATCCCAAAACTACTCTGATCCTGATAGGTGCGTGGAGGAAGTCTCTGAAGCACGGTGTCGTTCAAGAGCTTGTTGCCGCCCTGTCCCTATCTTCGTCGTGGGGGGATCCGGGGGGTCTCCCCCCGGCAGAAGAGAGCAAGGAACCATTCTTTATTCATTCTGTGGGCGGCACGTCGGATCGGTCTGCCTTTCTCCGTCATTCGCACCGGGGATAATGCCCCCGGACCCCTGTGATAGCGATTAAAGTGGGGGAGGCAGAGGAATGGCCGGAATAGGTCTCGATCCTGAAGGTTGATCGAGCCAAGGATACTTTTGGGATATGCTCCACGAAAATGATCCAGAAAATCGCCTCTCCAGGTTTCCAGAATGGTTTGAGTCCACCAAACACCTTCTGGATCGATACGGAGATTGCGGATACATCTCCCGAATGATCAGGCCTCTGCCTTCCCGGCCCTATCTTCGTCCCAGGGGTTCCGGGGGCAGAGCCCCCGGCGTGTATGATAGAGGAAGGCACGTCGATCAGAGGTGCCGCCCCTAATTGCAGGATCTTTTCTGCCGTCTCGCGCCGGGGGGAAACCCCCCGGACCCCCCACGGACGAAGATAGCCGGGGGCGGCGATTGAGTGAGATCTTCACCGGTTCTCCTGTCCCGAAAAAGAGAGATCGAACGGCGATTAATATTCATCCCATATGCTTGAGGCGTGTTTTCGCCTCATGTCCAGTTCTACAAAGCCTGTGCTTTTCAAGTTCTCTTTGGTCGCACTTGCCGTAAAAGGAGTTCTGGATGAATTCCATCATAAACATCTAGCCCCCGGAAAACAGGCCGACAAAAAAAAATAGGTGAGCCGCACCCCCTGTCATTCAGAGACCTTCGCCAGCACCCCCTCGATATGATCGATCTTCTTCCCCATCGCCTCGACCCGCCTGCTCACCGCCGCCATGTCCACTCCATTCTTCTCCACTAGGAGGGCATCCAGGTAGCCCTCGACCCAGGTCTTCACCCGCCCGGCACAGAAACAGATACCGAGATAGGCATATGCCAGGAGAAAGAGAGAGATGAGTCCCGGCCACGCGGCCCCTGCGACGTGGGGATTTGCCAGCGAGACGAGACCGATGAGAAGCAGTGCCACCGTGACCGCCACCGCCGTCCAGGCAAGCCAGCCCTCGTCCGGTATCCTGTCAAGGTTCATATCCGATTCCCCTCACTCCGAGACCTTCACCAGGATATTCTCGATATGCTCCAGTTGCTTCTCCATATGGTCGAGTTTTTCGTTCAGAACCGCCATCCTCGCACCGGTCTCTCCCGCCCCGGTCTTCTGCTCCACGAGGGCGTCCAGGTAGCGCTCAAGCCAGCCCTTCACCTTCACGACGATAATGGAGAGGACCATATAGGCCAGGATCAGCGGGATCAGCAGATAGGATAAACTCGTCAGGGGGATGATCAGGAAACTCAGGTCGAGAGCAAGAGTAGACGCCAGGACCAGCGAAACGATCATCAGCATCAACAGCCCGATCACCAGCCAGGTCAGCCAGTGAAATGTACGCAATCTTACACAGTGCATTTTTACTCCTCACGCAGGTGTTTGATCAGCTCCAGGTCCACAACCAGTGCAAAGGGGGCGGCCCGGTAGTACCGCCTCATGAGAGGGGGGTCGTCGGTGACGCGGGCGGTCCCGACGGCCAGCCCCCGCTTCTCCAGTTGCTTGAGATAGATGGTGACGAGGGGGCGCGAGATCCCGAGTTCTTCCGAGATCTCCCGCGCATACTTCTCCTCCTCTGCAATCGCCCTGAGAATCCTGAGCCGCTGCTCATTTCCCAGAAATCCGAGCAAATCGGAGAGGTCTTTGAGGGAGGTGGTTGTGGATATCAACAGGTGTAAATTTTCTTTTACAGTATATAAAATATGCGATCCAATATATTTCAAACCACGATCTTTCAAAAATTATCCTGAGAATAAAATACCCTCCCCGGTCCACCACACAGACCTTCCCTCCCGCCCCCCTCAAGACGCAATCGTATAGCGGACGAGATGAACAGAAACGAGCGCGTTCATGAGGATAAAGAATCCCGGCATCGAAAGAGAGAGTATGATCAGGTCATGAAGTACACGCACCCGGAGCACATGATGCAAGGGCCAAACTATTAATACCAGATCACTGATTATCCGCCCATGGCCGGTGTATCACGACCCCTCGGGGTCACGATTGTGGGCTTGTTGTATCTGTTTCTGGGGATACTCGGACTGCTTGCCGGGATCACCGTGTTCATGGCCGGGACTGCTCTTGAAGTGGCCGGGGTAGGCGCTTTTGCAGGGGGCATCGTCATCCTTGTGGCGCTCGTCAACCTCGCAATAGGGTTAGGGTGTTTCAAAGGGTGGGGGTGGGTATGGACCGTCGCCGTTCTCTTCTCATTCATCAATATCCTGATCGCCCTCTACAACTGGTGGGTGGCCGGCCACACCATGGCGGGACTCACCACGGCGCTGGTGAGCATCATCATTCCGGTGATCATCCTCTGGTATCTCTTCAAGGACAACGTGAAGGCCTTCTTCGGGAAGACCTGACTTTCTTACATTTTTTCATCCATATCAAAGTCCCGGACGGGCATGACGTTGGAATAGACCTGATATGAATTGGAGGAGAGACCCGTTCATTGCCCGGGAAATTATTTGTGGGCTCTGTAGAATCGGGCATGAACCCTGGGCTCAAGCATACGCGATGAAAATTCTTGGTGGTCTCTAGTGAGTGGATCCTTGCTCCCTCTTCGGAGCAGGACACCACATAGGGCGACCACTTCGTTGCCGCCCCCACCCATCTTCGTCGTGGGGGGTCCGGGGGGTGAAACCCCCCGGTGCGGGATTCCAGGAACGATTCTACGATGAGGGCGGCACATCGGATCATCACGCCTTCCCAAACATCGGTGCCGGGGGCGCTGCCCCCGGACCCCCGGGACGAAGATAGGGCCGGGAAGGCAGAGGCCCGATCATTCAGGAGATGCATCTGCAATCTCTGTATCAGTCCTGAAGGCGGGTGGTGGATTCAAACCATTATGGAAACCCGGAGAGATGATCGTCAGGATCATTTTCATGGTAATGTTTCATGAACCTGCGGTTCAAGCATACGCGATGAAAATTGTTTCGAGGACATTTCCGGAGTGTTTCCTTACGGCAGGACAATGGACTGGAACACCGTTCAATTGCCGCCCCCGCCAATCCTCTCTCCGTGGGGGGTCCGGGGGGAACGAGCGACAGCGAGTTCGAGAAGACCCGGAGGGTCTTCGAGTCGGCCCCCCGGCGCGAGACGGCGGTAAAGATTATGCGATAGAGGGCGGCACGTCTGATCATCATGCCTTCCCTCATCTTCACACCGGGGGCTCTGCCCCCGGAACCCCCGGGATGAAGATAGGGCGGGGAAGGCAGAGAGCCTGATCGTTCTGAGGGCGGTTTTGTTCTCCGGATATCAGTTATGAGATAAATCTGTGTGTTTGAATTCTCATCCGTAACTCCAGAATTGAACGTCTGGATCATTTTCATAGTAATTCGGCATGAGGCGACATCACCCCTCAAGCACACGGGATGAAAATTCCTGTGGTTCTCCGGTTTCCTTCCAGGAGTTCAAAAACCATATCTCCCACCTGGGGACTGCCACCCGGAGATCCAGGATGACCTTATTGAATAGATTGCATAAGAAGTGCGAGGGGAGCGATTCGAACGCTCGAACACCTACGTGACAAGGCCCTCAACCTTGCGCCTTTGACCTGGCTCGGCAACCCTCGCCCGAAAAACGGGTTGGAGATGTGATGTCTCCAATACCTGTATGCTTTCCTGAGATTTAATCGTATTCCCGCCAGGTGTGGCTGCACTTGGTGCAACGGAAGAAGCGGACCTCGCTCTCATCCGCACTCCGGAGCTGGCGCAGCCACCAGAAGGCGAGGTTGTTCCCACACTCGGGGCACGGGACATTCGTCGTCGGGAGGGTCTGCGCCTTCTCCTCATCGTCGACGATCGTGATCTCCTTCTCAATGCGAGTGGCCGTGATCTTCAGGTCGTCCTCCTTCTCGATCGCCTGAAGATAGCCGCACTTGCGGCACTTCATCTGACCACCCGATGACATCATCAGGCTGTTGCACTTCGGGCAGAACATCATCCATCCAATATTGGGAGGCATGCCTGATTAAGCCTTGGATATCTGACATTCACGGCGGAGGGGCGGGGGACTCGGGATTTTTATCCTCTTGAGAACGGTTAATTATACGTGCAGGCAAATAGTGGGTGATGGAAGCACTCCTCCTCACCGCAGCCTTCGTCTCCTTCATCCTCTTCCTTGTCCCCGGAAGACACGGTGCCTATGCCGGGATCGCAGGGTGGCTCTCGATGTCGCTCTTTCTCTTCGCCGAGGTTCCCCACTACCTCTCCATCAACAACTTCCTGTACCCCATTCTGGCGGTCCTCTCAATCCCCTTCATGTACGTGACCGCACGGAGGTTGCTCGCCGGAGATGCAAACGTCCAGTACCTTACCCGTGCCGCAGCGGTCGCCGTCCTCGTCTACCTCCCCTTCGCCTACACTTCCCTCGGCGACTGGCTCATCGGCGTCGTCACCGGAGAAGTCGGATGGCTCCTCAACCTCGTCGGCGTCCAGGTCTCGATGTACGACTGGAACATGTTCATCAGAAACGGGTTGCGGGTCGAGATCATCCTCGGGTGCACCGGGATCCAGAGCATCGCCATCATGCTTGGCGTGGCCGCCGCCGTCCCGACCGACCTGCGCCAGAAGATCCTCGCCGTCCTGGTCGTCGTCCCGACCATCTATATCCTCAACCTGCTGAGGAACGTCTTCGTGATCACCGCCTACACCGGGCAGTGGTTCCCGTACTTCCCCGAGATCGCCAGCAACGGTGAGTTTGGGTATGAGAGTTTCTTCTGGGCCCACAACGTCCTCTGCGAACTCGGGGCCCTCATCGCCCTCGTGATCATCGCCTACGCCCTCTTCGCCCTCATCCCGGACCTCGGCCGGATGGCCGGCGGCCTGTATCAGGCCTACCGCGACGACCTCACGAGAGTGATCTCGAGAGATAGATGATCCGCTGGATCGCCGAGAGGTTGGTGCAGACGGCGATGACCAGGACCGAGAGCCAGGCATACCCGAGCGACGCCCCGACGATGAGGACGATGAGGGTCTCGGGCCTGCCGAAGAACCCGACCCCCTCCAGGGGGTCGTGGATCTTCCCGCCGACCCGGTCGGAGAACCCAACCTCGGCATAGACCACCGGTTTGATGAAGGTGTTGATCATCGAGCCGAAGATCGCAACGGCGACGACCGCGAAGTCGACCTCAGGCGGGAGGGGGAAAAACCTGGAGAGGATCGCCGTCCCCGAGAGTCCGACGCCGAGGATGGCAAGGGCGTCGACATACTTGTCGAAGACCCAATCGATCACCGCGCCGAAATCGGTCTGGCACCCCTTCTTCCTGGCGACCGTCCCGTCCACCAGGTCGAGGACGGCCGAGACGAGCAGAAGAAGACTCCCCAGCACGAAAGAACTCTTCGCATAGGCGACCATGCAGAAGACCCCGAACAGCAGGGAGAGATAGGAGATCTGGTTGGGGCTGAAGCCGGCCCTGATAAAAATGTCGGCGACAGGTTCGAGTTTAGAGATGAGACGCGGCCTCAGCGCCGTAATATTCATATCAGTATTAAGGTCTGCTCAAAGCCATAAGGGTTGCTTTGATACCCTCGTCACGGACCCGACCCTCTTTTAAATCTCAGACGTAATATAGAGACAGAGATGACAGCGATACCGACGCGACCGCATGTGCTGATGATGTCTGAGATTACCGTGGACGGCAAACTCACCCTGAAGAGGGGGGCGTCCAGCAAGATTCTCATGCAGCACATGGCCCCAGAGACCGAGGTTCTCCTGCACAAGACCCGCGCCGAATGCGACGCCATCATGGTCGGGTCCAGGACCATTGCCATCGACAACTCGTATCTGACCGTCCGCCTGATCGAGGGCAAAAGCCCGCTCCGGGTCATCCCCTCCGGCATGGCAACCATATCCCCCGACGCCAACGTGCTCAACCGCGACGCACCCACGCTCGTCGCCGTCTCGGAAGCGGCGCCCGAAGAGCGGGTCGCCGCGATCCGGGCGAAGGGCGTCGATGTCGTCGTCTGCGGAAAGGAGCACGTCGATCTTCCCGCGCTCATGCAGGTGCTTTACGAGGACTACGGCGTCCGGAAGATGATGATCGAGGGGGGTCCGACCCTCAACTGGCATATGCTCAGGCACGCCCTCGTCGACGAGATCAGGCTTATCCACCTCCCCTTCATCGTGGGCGGCGAGGACACCCCCTCGCTGGTCGGCGGGATGCATATCGAGTCTGAGGATGAGATGATCCGCCTCGATCTCCAGAAGTATTATATGTGCGGGACCAATCTGGTGACCGAATACACAGTCAGGTACAGGAATCATGAATGAACTTTCTCAGGGAAGAACTTGAGCGCGTGCAGAAGAGGCGGAGACAGAAGAAGTGGCTCCTCGCAGCAGGGGTCATGCTCTTTATCGCCATAGTCTCCGCCGTCATCATCGCTTTTGTCCTGATGCCTGCCGTCGCCGGCGAAGAGGTCGCCGTGATCCGGGTGGAGGGCGAACTTCTCACCGGCGATTTCTCGGGCGGGGGGTACGTGGGCAGCGAGGCCATCGGGCGAGATCTCAGAGAGGCCGCCGACGACCCCTCTGTGGAGGCGGTGGTGCTCAGGATCAACAGTCCTGGCGGCAGCCCGGCCGCCGCGCAGGAGGTGATCCGCGACCTGGAATATACCAGAGCAAAAAAACCGGTCGTCACCTCGATGGGGGAGATGGCCGCCTCCGCGGCGTACCTCATCGCCGCACATACCGACCGGATCTATCTCTCCCCCGACACCGTCACCGGGAGCATCGGGGTGATCTGGCTCTTCCCCGACGAGAGCAAGTGGATGGAAGAGGAGGGCAGGCAGGTCGAGGTGGTGAAGTCCGGCGAGCAGAAGGACATGACATCCCCGTTCCGCCCACTCACCGATGAAGAACGGGCCTATGCCCAGCAGATGGTGGACGAGAGTTTCGAGACGTTCATCGCCGACATCATGAAGGAGCGCCCGGTGAAACGCGCCGATGTCGAGACGGCCCGGGTGATCAGGGGCGAAGAGGCCATCTCCATCGGTCTCGCCGACGAGGAGGGGAACCTCTTCGATGCCATCGATGGTGCGAAGACCCTCGCCGCCGCGTAACGACGAGACCTCACTCAAAAAAATCCGATACTTTTTTTCGGCGGGAGAATTCGGCATGAAGCCCGATCACCACGCCTTCCCGACCCCGGAGAAAGAACAGAAAAGGGAAAAAACATGCCAAACCGTGCCGTCCCCCATCCTATCCCTCATGTGAGACGGCAGGAGAGACCCGGTGAAAAGGGAACGGCACATTTTGATCGTGACGCCGTCCCGCTTGGCCACGAAGATTGGAGCGGGATGGGAACAGGTCGATCTATTTCTCAGCGGGATCGCGTGTTCCATGCCGTCCCCACCCTATCTTCTCACGACGATACCAGAGAAGATTCAGTGATGAGGGGGACGGCGCGGGTGATCATCACGTCGTCCCGTTTTTATGCCCCCAAAGATTGGAGTGGGCCGGAATTGTGAGGGTTCCCATTTCAGCGGGGACCACGCGCCCATTGCCGTCCCCTGTACAATCTTTCCGCGAGATGCCGGAAAAGATTCGAAGATGAGGGGGACGGCGCGGATTATCACGACGCTGTCCTGTTTTCATGACCACGAAGATAGGTGGAGGACGGAAGAGTGGTGATCATCATTCCGCGGGATCACGCGTGATGCCGTCCCCTGTCCAATCTTTTCGCGAGA